>JBARXI010000118.1:0-10576 GCA_049647275.1 Microcoleaceae cyanobacterium | reverse complement strand
CTGCTATACAAGCCTTATATATCAAAACTTTTCGCATTTTTTGACCTTATAAAAAAGCGACAATTATAGTTTTTAAAAACGAGTAATTTGAGAAAATATGGCTAGAAATTTTGTCTGATGGTAGTATGAGTCAGAAACTGCACCAACTTAATTGGAGAAACAAATAATGGTAATGACTATTAGGTCATTTTTTCGAGCCGCAAAAGTAGAGACTGCTCAACCTCCCTATGACACCATCCACATGAAAATTTTCTACCCTGGGCAAATACCAGAGGAAGACCAAGAGCTGAGTCAGCAACTATTACCTGTTGATACTGAATATGCTCCGTTTCCAGTAGTAATTTTTTTTAGTGGTTTTGACTGTCACTCTCAGATGTACCAATGGTTAGCAGTAGAATTGATAGAAAGGGGAATAGTAGTTGTGACATTTTCCTGGATCGAAGAATATTTACCAGGGAGAGTTAGCTCCACTCCAGGCTTTAACCTCTCAATGTTGAAACCAGACACTTATGGCACAGCTCCATCGTCTACATTGTTACCCACTTTGTTAGCAGAGTTAGAAATATTAAACTCCGATGGTATTTTAGCCGGAATGCTTGATTTACAAAAAATTATTTTGGGTGGACATTCGGCTGGTGGTCGTATGGCGATGGAAAATGCTAATCCCCAGTTTTTCCCAAAAGTTGCAGCAGCTTTTAGCTACGGTGCTCATAGTGCTGCTCCAGTGATGTTAGGTTTTGAGCCTGGGAAAATTTTGCCCTTACCAGATGCACTACCATTGTTATTGATGGGGGGTACTCGTGATGGCACTATTGCAAAAATGAGTGCTGTTTATGGAATTTCTGGGGATGCTACTACTTCAGTCAAGCGCACTTTTCAAGAAAGTATTATTGGCGGCAGGAATGATAGTTATTTATTGTTGTGGGAAGGAGCAAACCACTTCAGTATTTCTTCCCCACCAGACCCGACAACTGCTATACCATTTCTCGACTTACCCGCAACTGAGCCAGAAGAAGAAATTCGTCCTCTAATGGCAGAAATTATTGGTCTGTTTATAGATAGTCATGTTCGTCAACAGCCAACGGCATTTGATACACTCAGTCAATTACTTAATCATACTAATCCTTTAATTAAATCATTTGAACGTAAATAGACATTAACTATGAATTTTTCCACTCACTCAGAATCTAATATTGGCAAAATATTACTCATAGGAGTTACTGGAGGTACAGGTGGCAACGTAGTTAAAGGTTTTCTCCAACAGGGAGTTAGTAACCTGCGGGTAATGACTAGGAAAATCGATCTAAACCGTGCCTCTTTGTCAAGAATAGCTGATGCTGGAGTTGAATTGGTAGAGGCTGACCTAGATAATGAAGAATTATTGGCAGCAGCATTTTTAGAAGTTGAGGCTATCTACTGTCATGGCACTTCTACAGACGCTGCTAAACCCGATCCACAAGAAGTTGAAAGGGCAAAAAAGTTAGCACGGGTTGCTAAGAAAGCTAATATCAAACACTTTGTTTATAATTCTGCGGGTGGGGTTGATAGAAATTCTGGTATTGGTCACATTGAGCAAAAATATCAGGTAGAGCAAATTTTGAAAAAAGCTGGTTTACCTACTACTATGTTGCGGGCTTGTTTATTTATGGAAGAATTTTGGAAAAAGTACACGCGACCATCTATTCTTAAGGGGAGTTTCCCTTTTTCTATTCAGCCAGACAAACCTATTCATTTAATTACAACAAAGGATATGGGAAAGGTAGCTGCTTATGTGATGAAATTTCCCTGTAAGTATATAGGTAAGGAAATAGAATTAGCTGGTGATGTATTAACTCCCACCCAACTGGCAGAGGCTTTTTCTGAAGCTCAAAATACTGCGGTTATTCACAAACAGATTCCCGCCTGGTTTTTCTTACTATTGTTGCGTAAAGAATTATTTGATTTGATTCAATGGTATCGTCATCAGGGGTATCAAGCCGATGTGAAGTATTTAAGAGAAAAAGAGTTTCCAGGTTTGTTAACTACTTTCAGAGAATTTCTCAAAGAAACTAACTGGGCTGATAAAAAACTAACATACGAGAGTTTAGGAGAATGGGAAAGATAGAAATTACAGGAGATAATAAACATCTGAATAAGGAGGTTATGATTATGGTCGATCAAACTGATTTTATCTAAGTGGATGATTGGCAAATATAGTTGAAAATAACAATTTTTAGCAGTTGATTTTTATCCAAAAAGTTGAGTATTGAAAATCCGAGTTATATCATGTGCCCCCTCCGGGGGAGCTACGCTTTCAGATAATCAGTCATCAGACAAAGGCCTGAAAATAAACAAGCCTTTTATTTAACCATTGCCTAGGATAGCTGAAGAATAGTTTAAGTCACCCGAAAAATCAGTTTTCGTACCTTTTTTCTCAAAATATCTTCCCTGTTGCCTTCTGGAGCTGCTCCTACACAAAATATATATCTTTTTCACCGAAAAATGAAGGTTTAAAGCCTCTCATGAGCAAGGAGAAAAAGCGGTCGTTAGCGCAGCGGACCGTAGGGTGGGATGGCGAGGTTTCTTTTCCCTCCGGGACGCTACACGTTTTGCTCCGCAACATGTAAAGCGGAGCGAAAGCGAAGCGCAAACGCCATATCCAATCGACCAAGAGAAATAAAAACATCCTTTTAATCAATCCTCTTTCTTTTAAGAAGAGGTAATTATTAATTATTAATTATTAATTATTAATTGTTAATTATTAATTTTTGAAGCCTATGTCTATTAAAAACCTTCTCCCTTATAACCTTGGTCTTTTCCTTCTGCCCTCAGCCTTCAGTACGCAGATATTATAAGTATTCAAGCGAACTTGATATTATTAACTAAAATGAAAAAAATGTGGTGCAATAACGAACCTATATTTTCGCGACAATTTCATTTGTTTTTCGGTATAGCTTTGTTTTGTGTATTGATTTTCATAACTGGTTGTAACCCTAAACAATTAAAAAATCAAACGGCTGAATATGCTGAGTTAGTGTTAACTATTCCGGGGGATATGCCGACATTTAATTATCCACTTTCTCGCACACCTTATACCATCTTTGGATTTATTTATGAAGGATTAATTTCTGAAAATGGCATCAATGCAGAATTAGAGCCAGCCTTAGCAGAATCCTGGATAATTTCTGATGATAAACGACGGATTACTTTTACTTTACGCCCAGGATTAAAGTGGTCGGATGGGCAACCTCTCACGGCTGATGATGTTGTCTTTACTTATCAAGACATTTATCTAAATAAAAATATTCCTACTCTCTACAGAGATTTTTTACGCATTGGTAAAAGTAAAGGTTTTCCTTCTGTTCGGAAACTTAATCCTCAGCAAATAGAATTTATTTTACCCGAACCTTTTGCTCCATTTATCAGATATATAGAAAGATTAAAAATATTACCAGCTCATATTTTGCAGGATAGTATATCTGCAACTGATGCTGATGGTAAACCTTTGTTTTTATCAACTTGGAATAATAATACAGAACCAAAAAAAGTTATTAGCAATGGTCCATTTAGAATGGAAAGTTATACTCCCTCCCAAAGAATAGTATTAGAGAAAAATCCGTTTTATTGGCGTGCCGATAATTTTGGTAATTCCCTACCTTATCTCGATCGACTTATCGTGCAAATTATTTCATCAACTGACAATCAATTGCTGAGATTTCGTTCTGGAGAATTAGATACGATTAGAGTCACAGCAGAAGCATTTCAATTATTAAAGCGAGAGGAAAAACGAGGAAAATATCAAATTTATAACGGTGGTCCGCAGCTTGGTTCTCAGTTTGTTCAATTTAATCTTAATCAGGCTAAAAATTCAGACGGGAAACCTTTTGTAGACCCGATTAAGTCTCGGTGGTTTAATAATTTTAAATTTCGCCATGCCGTTGCTTATGCTATCGATCGGGAAAGGATGAATAATAATATTTATCGAGGTTTAGGGGAAATTCAACATTCTGCGATTGGGGTACAGAGTCCTTATTATTTATCTCCTAAAGCGGGGTTAAAGGTATATAATTATGACCAAGGTAAGGCAAAAAAGTTATTGTTAGATGCTGGCTTCAAATATAATGATGAAAGTCAGTTATTAGACTGGGATGGCAACCGCGTCGAATTTACAATTTTGGTAAAATCTGAGGAAAAGTCACGGGTAGATACAGCAGTTCAAATTAAACAAGATTTAAGCAAAATTGGGATTAAAGCTGATTTACAGGTACTGAATTTCAACACTGTTTTGAAAAAGCTACTTTCTAGTAGAGGTTGGGAATGTTATGTTGGTGCATTTGGTGTGAAAGGTGCTGATTTTGAACCAAGTTTATTATCTTTGTTTTGGTCAAGTAATGGCTCTTTTCATCAGTTTAATCTAGGGCCTCAACCAGGAAAAATGCAAGTTACAAATTGGCAAGTTTCTGATTGGGAAAAAGAAATTGACCGTTTGTTAATTGCTGGATATCAAGAATTAGATGAAAACCAGCGCCGAGAAATTTATGGTCAGTTTCAGCAGATTGTTGCCGAACAACTACCAGTATTTTTTTTAGTAAATCCGCTTTCGCTTCGGGCAATGCGTAATCATGTGGAAAATTTCCAGTTTTCTGAGATTGGAGGGGCATTTTGGAATATTGATGAATTGAAAATTATTGAAAAATAATGAGTATAATTTTTAAATTAAGTGTGAGGTTGACTATACTATAATAATTTTATTTAAGTCGTAAATTTTTGGTATTTGTTAGTGCCTTGTGCTAGAAGGTATCTACAAAATAAGGTGGTGGTGCAGCGGTAATGGTACAGTACGGAGAGGAGTGTGGGAGGTGGGGGAGGTGTGGGGAGTCTGGGAGTAGGGGAGAAATTAAAAAAAATATATTTTCACCATTACGGCTGCAAGACGACCCAAAATAAATCTCAATAAATTGAAAAAATCGGTTTCTTATATACAACCCCTAAACGTATCTTTGTCAATGAAGATCGTTTTTTTAGTTAGGAGACAGGAGGTAAGAGGGAAGAGATAAGAGATAAGAGGGAAGAGGGAAGAGGGAAGAGGGAAGAGGGAAGAGGGAAGAAAAAAAAATTCCACAAAATACGCAGATTTTTCCTCAAAATTGATGCGCGAGAAGACTTAACTATAGTAATTATATATATCTCAAATGGGTTCTATAAAACACGAAAAATCATGCTACAGTTATTTGAGAAAAACTTAACGAGAAGCTAGAGAGTAAAAAAGTAATTTTAAATGAAATACAAGTAATTATGCTATCTCTCAAAACTCCTCTAATCCCTATCAATAACCTGTAGCAAAATTTAACTTACTTCATATTAAAAGACTCAAAGGAGATAGGGATATGATTGTTTTATCTTAAGCGCGGTCTAATAATATTAAAAATAATAGAAGATAGGGGTAATTTCCTCCGTAATGCTCCGCAAACATGAATTGCCCCTACCTTCTATCTATGAGCAATCCTAAATCATTTGTAAAATTCATATACTTCTGAAAAACTTCCTCCTTCTCCCTTCCTTTCTGCTATCTGCCATCTGCCTTAAAGTAACCCATTTATTTCACGAATCATTTCATATTGCCATAGCAACATTAGAATAATTTGTAGTCAATTTTTTTCCAATTTGTATTAGTTTGTCAAACTATTCTTGCATAACCAAGCCCATATAAAGGCTAAATATCTACTCTTCCTGCTTATTACCTCTTCCCTCTTTTTTACTTTTAGTGTTAATATAAGAAAAATTTTATTGATTTCTCTAAAACTATGAATAAGAAAAATCTCGCCATAGCTTTAGCTTCTTTTGTTTTTCTGGCTGCTTGTGATGCGGGGAACAATAGTCATGTTAGACTAAACAATTATGGTAATACGGACATTACTACTAATAAGAGAAAATTTGCTAGGAAAAATTATAGTAAAACTTATCGTCGAAATGATGGTTACAGAGATAATCATTATATTGCAAGTTCTTGTAAAGAGTTTATGGAGTATGAAATGGATATACCGATTAACTCTCGGTGGTCATCGGTTGAAGATTTGACTCAAACTGGAGATGGTTGGCAGTGGCGAGGATGGGTAGATGTTTATGGGGAAAGGAATACTTTTGTTTGTAATATTAATGGTAATGAAGTAACAGCATTTACTCACCGTGATGAAAGTTATCCTGATACTTTCTATGACAACAAATATGACTATAAAAGGAATAATGGTAGTATTGCTAGTTCTTGTAAAGAATTTATGGAATATGAAATGGGTATTCCTGGAAATTCTCAATGGTCGTCAGTTGATGGTATAACTCAAACTTTTGAAGGTTGGCAGTGGCAAGGATGGGTAGATGTTTATGGAGAACGAAATAAATTTTTATGTACTGTCGATCGTGACGGAGTTAATGTCGTAACTAATTTTCAAGACTCTTATAATTATGAATATGAATATACTTATTAGATAAATATGTATTTTCACGATACATATCTATCTAATTTAATCTCCACCAAATTAACTATCCAAAATATCAATAATAGATTGATAAATAATATCCTTTTGCTCTTTCGCTAAACATTCTTTCACCCATTCTCTTGCTAAAGTTTCCCAGACAGATATATAAGATTTTCTGACTTTATCACCGAGCTTTCGGTTCCATTTGTGATGATCTGGGTCTGTAATAATATCGTCCAAATCAGCTAAAAGTGTTCCGGCTCCGATGCCAAACCTTTCTGGTAAATTCCCCCATTCAGGTGTTTGTTCTTTTAATTGTATATACACAAGGATTTCTGGTGCATCTTTACCAGGTAAATTAATACATCCTCTTGAGGTTTCTTGATCTCCATCTAAAACAGCTAAACTTTTCCCGTAGGGTAGTTTTTTATCAGCTCCCAACTGACCCATAGTCTGAACAACATTTGCTGGACCGACAGAACATATATTAATACGACTAATAATCTCCTCTTTTGTGTCGTCAGAAACTAATATTTCACGCAATAAAATTTCTGCTTCTCTATCTTCGACAAATATTGTCATTTCAGGGTGAACAGGATCATCCATCCGGCTCATCGCAAAATCTACACTGGCTCCGTAAAGTACATTTATTTGTTTTGTGCCAGGTATAAGTAAAACACGTGCTTGGGGTGGAAGTTGTTCAAGAATATATGGGCTATGAGTTGATACTACTATCTGGCAAGACTTTTTCCGGCAAAGCTTGAGAAGAAAGTCAATTAATCGTCTTTGAGCTTTAGGATGTAGCGATGCTTCTACTTCATCAATAATCAAGAGACTGTGGTCAGGTAAAGTTTCAAAGATTTGGAACAAATCTAAGGTAGCATCCTCACCTGCACCTTGATGATATTGACTAAATTCTCCGAATTCACGCTTCATTATTCCAACTTCACGAGGTGAGACATCAGTTTTAGCAAACCTGGCAGAGTCATAATTACGTCCTAATACATAAGAAAGATATGTCAAATTATCTGGAGAAATATTTTCACTTCCTATCTCTTGTTTTGACTGTTTAGCAATCTTTGCATAACCTGCCGTTGCATCTAGGGGTAACGTCCTAGAAATATCTTGATAAAGTACCTTTCTTTTAGGTCTATTTTCACCTAAATTCCATCGCTTTGTCTTTTTGCTAATTCTATAATTGGTATTTCTGGAACCTTCCTTAATTACATATAAAATTTCCACATCTGATACCCTGTCCCATTGAGTATCTTGAAAAAAATCAGATGGAAAATAAGTTTCCTGTTAATTTTTACCCACATAGCAGCTTGCCAATGCTTTTAATACAGTGGTTTTTCCTGTACCATTTTCTCCAACAATAGCAACAAGCGGAAATTTGAATTGAATATTTTCTCCTTTCCATCCTCGGAGACCCGATATTGTAATACGATGAACAAATTTGGGGAATTTTTCTGCATCGAATTTTTCTTGCAATTTATTTATTTCTGCATAATCCATGATTATCTATAAATATGTTTTTTAACTATTAATGAACGTTAGTCATTTGACCGTAAAATTATAGCGGTTTTAATTAAAATAGACCACAATTATCAAGTCTGTAACTTAATTATAGTTTACGCCTACTTATATTATTTGTGTAGTCTATTTTTAAGGAAACTGCTATAATTTTGTTAATTATAGTATAGAAATGGTGTTTAATCTCCACCCTTTCTATACTATATTATTGCAATTATTGCACCGTAATTATTTCTTCAGCACTCTCATTTGCCAACCTATCAACTGCTCGTAAAGCATAAATTCCCGGCGCAACTCTCGCTGTAGTTGTCGCACTATTTAATACTTGCAAAAGTTGCCATTGATTACCAGTTTGCTGATACAATGCCCAAGAACGAATATCACCAGAATTATCAACATTCCAAGTAATTACACCAGAATTAACTTCTATTCCAGTCGGTGGAGCAGGCGGTTGATTATCCAACCAAGGCATCGCAGGTGGTAATGCAGGAGTCGGATAAATAGAATTTTTAAACACATTATTTACACCTGCCACATTATCGCGAAACATCTTCATACTAAAAAAGATATTTCCTAAAGAAAGTTGACTTGCTCTCTGACGAGAAAGAGCAACTTGTCTCTCAAATTCAGAGACAGGCCAACCCGCACCTTGGAGTTGACTTAAAAAATTTCCAGCATAAATATGACGACGTTGGGGGTTTTGTTGTAACCACCAATTTAATAACGCCGGATAACTTTGTTGAGGCGGATCGATGCGCCAATAAAGTTGGGGTGCTAAATAATCTACCCAACCCTGTGCTAACCATAATTTCACATCAGCATACAGACCAGCATATTGATCGAAACCCACTATTCCGGGAGGGTTTCCAGGGCGATAAATTCCAAACGGACTAATGCCAAATTTCACATAAGGTTTCTCAGCATGAATACCCTCAGCTAGACGTTGCACCATGTTATTAACATTTTGCCTGCGCCAGTCAGACACAGAAAGAGTTCCCCCAGATGCTTTGTAAGCATTATAGGTTTGGTAGTCAGGAAAATCTTGACCGCTTTGGGGATAGGGGTAGAAATAATCGTCGAAGTGAATGGCATCAAGGTCATAACGGCGGACAACATCCATAATGGTGTTGAAGGTTTGGTCTTGGATGACTTTTGCTCCTGGGTCCATCCAAATATTTTTGCCGTATTTATAAGCATACTGAGGATATTTGACCGCCATGTGGTTTGAGGCAAAGGAACCATCGTTGGGGCTGAGTTGGGCGCGGTAGGGGTTAAACCAAGCATGGAGTTCGATGTTGCGTTTGTGACTTTCGGCGATCGCAAATTCTAGTGGGTCATAATATGGTTGTGGTGGGGTTCCCTGTTTGCCTGTTAGCCACCCACTCCAGGGTTCGATGGGGGAGTCATACAAAGCATCTCCAGTGGGTCGAACCTGTAAAACTAAGGCATTCAGGTTTAGTTCCTGCATCCGGTTGAGGATATTAAGTAATTCGGCTTTTTGTTGTGCGACGGGTAGACCTGGTTGAGAAGGCCAGTCAATATTAGCAACAGATGCCACCCACACTCCACGAAATTCTCTGGGGGGAAAGGTGGAAGGTTGTTGAGCGATGGCGGTGGGTAGATAGGTATAGATTTGAGTCAGGGTTAGTCCAAATATGATTAGGCAAACCCACAGCAGATGTTTGGGTCGAAAGCGGATGTTGTTGGGGATTTTTGTTGGGAAGTGGTACTGGTTGTTAGGTTTGGGAAGTAGTTTGCTCATTTAGTTTATTGTGCGATGGTTTGGATAATATTATCGCCCCAAAGGGGCAAGAAGTCATTTCAGTTATCAGTAGACATAGGCGTCGAAAACAAATAAACCTTTTAATTAGAGCGGCTAAGGAAAGAAAAAATCACCCGAAAAAAATCATTTTTCGTGCTTTTTTTGTAAAAATATCTTACCAGATGAGCTGTTGCCTCTCTTGGTCAGCGTTCCCTCTCTTGGTCAGCATTCCCTCTCTTGGTCAGCTACCAGGTGCGTCTGTCGCCGACGCGGGTTCTGACCGCAAGCGAGCTGGCGTCGTCGCGGGGTCTGACCGCTGTTGCCTGTTGCCTACTCCTGAAAAAAATCTATATCTTTTTCACCAGAGGTCTAGTTATCAGTTATCAGTCAGAATTGCTGAATAAGTATGAAAATCAAAATTTCAGTAGTATAGCACTACGCAAATAGGGCGCGGACATTTATAAATGTGGATGCGACCCCGCGATGCTCATGCGAGAAATGGGGATTCAATTCCCATATCCGGTATTCTCCTGAATTCTGAATTCTGACTCCTTCTTCAATACAGATTAATTTTTTTTGAGATTCCTGAGAAAGCTATCTACATTTTTATACCATTGTTCTCGGTGGAGACTAACCAATAATTCATGTCCGGTATTAGGTAAAATCACAAGTTGTTTATCGCCGTTTAAATTATTGAATAACTCTTTAATTTCGTTAACAGTTACCCATTTGTCTTGTTCTCCTTGCATGAGTAAAGTCGGGCAATTAACCTCTTTTCCATAGTCAACAGGATTATAGGCAAAACCATTAAAACCATTTTGAATACTTC
>JBARXI010000117.1:0-20792 GCA_049647275.1 Microcoleaceae cyanobacterium | reverse complement strand
GATATTGGTTTCTTTTCAGAGGGAGGAGTTTCTATTTTTTGGTTTTTACTATGCAAAAATTCAATAAAATCTAAAACTTCCTGCTGTTGTTGAGGAGTTAATTTTTTCACGCTTTCTAAAATTATTTTTTCGTAACTAATTGCTGGAGTCATTTGTTTATTTTTCTCTTAAATTGAACGACTTTTTTACATATTAACAGATTTTTGATGTGACACATCGTCCGTAGACTGATAATCCACAAATACTCAAAATCTAAGGTATGGATGAGTCAAAAAGTAAGATTCTCACTTCCCTAGGTCGTCTGATTAAACAACGCCGGATTAAATTGGGAATTTCTCAAGAAGAACTCGGATTTCGAGCAAATTTGGATCGTACCTATATATCTGGATTAGAAAGAGGTGTAAGAAATCCTTCTTTAACTGCTCTTGTTAGTTTAGCTGGCGGAATGGGTATTAGTGTGTCTGAACTTCTTGATCGCTTAGAAACAGAAGCTAATCATATAGAGTGAATAATCAAGACTTAGTAGAAAAGTTAAAAGCGACATTTAGAAAAAACTCTACTCAACTAAAAGTATTTCATCTTTTATCAGATAAAAAATGGCATTATCGTAGTTGTGAAGGTAAAAACGTAGCATCAGAACAATATGCTGGGGGAGGTAGAATTAAAGGTTGACAACGTGGCACAAAAAGTCGCCCAGGTTTAGAGATTAAAACAGAAAGAAAGTTCGGTAATATTTGTCAAAAACAAACAACATGGGATTGTTGGACAGGAACAATTAAAGCTGCTAATGCTCCCGCTAATATCCCACCAGAATTAGTCGAAAAAATCTTATCAGTTTATTCATATACAGAGTATCTGTTTGTTTTTACTGTGCAAAATTTTAATAAAATTCAGAACCTGATGCTGTTCTTGAGGAGTTAATCTTTTCAGACTTTCTAAAAATTGATAAAATAGTTTTTTATTGACTAACTGCTTGAGTCATTTATTTATTTTCCTCTTAAGCTGAATCAATTTTTCAACTTAAATATATTATTAGCACTTTTTAAGGATAAAAAATCGTTCTTGCTCTTTCTACTCAAACTCTGGTGCCCACACTTCAATTACAGGTAATTTCCACCCAGGCAATATTTCTGCTAATTCTAAAATATCTCCATCTCTAAGTACAATTTTATCCTGATTGAGGCGATAAACTTCCATTGTCCGACTGCGGGGATCAACTAACACACCGACAATAGTTCCTAGCTCTAGAAAATCCAAGATTTTCTGATGCAATTTTGGTAATTTATCGCTCTTAGATTTAACTTCAAAAATTAAATCTGGAACTAACTTAATATAATCTTCTGTGGGGCGGGGTAATTTTTCTGCACTAATAAAAGAAGCATCTGGAGTGCGAATATCTCCATCTGCATTCGGTAAGCTAAAACCTCCACTAGAAGCAATAACTCTACCTAATTTACGAGGTCGTACCCAATTCCATAACTGAGCAATTATTGCTGCTGCTACTTCATCTGATTCTAAACCCGAAGGACTCATAATAATAATTTCTCCACTTACTAATTCCATCCGATAATCTGGATAGTCTACTTGCAACTTTTTTAAATCTTTAACTGTTAAATTTGACATGATAATTTATCCCTCTTTTTTTGTATTTATTTCTAAGTTATTATCAACCTCTCCTAAAAGTTTAAACTTAATATTAGCTGTGGGAATCAAGTCTAGTAAGGATACTCGCTCGGAAGATACAGGATAAGATTTTTTATAACTAATTAAACTGACTCGATCTAATAAAGAACTCGATCGTTAGGATATAGACTAATTATGAACCGAATCAGGGGAAATGTTTTTCCCACTGTTCCCTGCTATATAATACCTAACACCCCAGACTTAACACCTAACACCTTATAATTACCTTTTTTTATGATTCAATGCTAAAGATAATTGACTAAAATGGTCGCCCCGTTGTTCAAAATTTTGATACTGGTCAAAACTGGCACAAGCGGGAGATAACAATACAACTTTAGCATCATATTTTTTCGCTAAAGCTGCACCTCTAATTACCGCTCGTTCCATATTTTTCACTATTTCATAATTATTAAAATTAATCTGTTGTAATCTCTTGGCAAAAGTCTCAGCAGCATTACCAATCAACAAAATAGCAGCAACTTTTTCCTTGATTTGTCGCAGCCAATCATTATCATCACCCTCTTTAGCTTCACCACCAGCAATTAATAATACGGGTGCAGGTACAGCACTTAAACCTACTGCTGCTGCATCATAATTTGTCGCTTTACTATCATTAATAAAATCTACACCATTCCAAGTGCAAATATATTCCAAACGGTGCGCTACACCAGAAAAATTTTGCACCGCCTTAGCGATCGCCTCTTTTTCTATTCCGGCTAATTTCGCTACTGCCACTGCCATCAATAAATTCTGCTGATTATGATTTCCCAACATTCGCAGCGACTCCACAGAAACTATTTTTTCTCCTAACGCCACTACCCACCCATCCTCAATATAAATTCCCTTAGCAGCATCCCCCACTAAGTTACCTTTACCTTTAACACTTGTCCAGTGGACATTATGTCCAAGGTTAGTTGCATTGCGACGCAGGTAGGGGTCATCACCATTGAGAATTTGTATTTGAGAGCGATTTAATAAACTAGCTTTGATATTAAAATAATTATCTATAGTGTAGTGACGCTTGAGATGATCGGGAGTCAAAGTAGTCCATACACTAATTTGAGGCGCAAGGGTATTAGAAGATTCTATTTGATAACTGCTGACTTCTGCAATTACCCTATCTGGAGGCGTTTCTGATAAAGCTAATTCACAGGCAGCATAACCAATATTACCGCAGGCAGGAGCATACAACCCGGCAGTTTGAAAAATTGCAGCAACTAAAGCAGTCGTAGTAGTTTTGCCATTAGTGCCAGTTATACCTACCCACGGACAAGACTTGAGATATCGCCAGGCTAGCTCCATTTCCCCTATAGTTTCAATGCCACTTTCTCTAGCACGGAGCAGTGGGGGTATATCCCAAGGTACACCGGGACTAACAACGACTAAATCTAAAGATGTTTCCGGTTCAAATGAATAACCTATATTAACAGCAATACCTTCTTGAGTTAGTTGTTGTTTTTGTTGTTGGAGGGAGTCGGAAGTATTGCGATCGCTCAATATAACTTCCCAACCTTTTTGTTTCAACAGACGTGCTGCCGCAACGCCCGATTTTCCTAGACCTATAACATGAGCTTTTGACATAATAAATATTTTTTGGTAAATATTTTGGTAAAATTACAAATTACCAAATGATAGTCATTTTAATTTTACAGCAGAGTGGGCTAAAAAGCTTTGATCGGGATGGCTTTTCTCGCTATTAAAAACTGACAATTTTAAGTTTCAGAACTGCAACAAAAGCACTATTTATAGGGGCAATTATAGAGGTATTTCCTGACAGAAAAACTCAAAATAATTGTTCCAAATTATCCCTTAATCAGTCTATATAGCAATCCTATTTCAGTTATAAATTTTTGGTGGTGGTAGGTGGTAGGTGGTAGGTGTTAGGTATTAGGTGGTAGGTAGAAGAAAAAATAAATACATCTAAATTTTTCACAAATCATTTAGGATTGCTATAGCACGGGAAAAGGTTGATGTTTTACTTATGCTGATGATGAACCGAATGAGGCAAAATATTTTTCCCGCTGTTCCCTACTATAGCTCTATAAATAATTCACCTACTGTCTAATTGTATTAGTTAATATATTTATTGGGCTAATGAAAAAAGCCGGAAATAAAAGGAAATCAACTTAAAATAATATTACTAATTTTTGCAATTAGACACTATAGCAATACTGGACCGACACATATTCAATGGTGCCCTGCGACGGATTGTTAAATACCTTTCACAGCTTATATTTTAGCCGTCTAACACACCCTACAATTATGAACTCTACAATTATGAACTCTACAATTATGAACTTAAAATAATATTACTAATTTTTGCAATTAGACACTAGCTGTCACAGAAAATTCTATCCGTGTGTTTCTAGCTTTTAACTATTTCTCCAAAGTCTGCCAATACCCGTGCATTATTCCGGAGCAGCCCCAATAAATTCAAACGATTTTGTTTAATTTTCGGGTCAGGGTCCATTACTAATACACTTTCAGGCCCATCAAAGAAATTACTCACAGTCGGGGCTATTTTTGCCAAAGCATCTACTAACTGTTGATAATTCCTAGTTTTTTGAGATATCTCAGTTTGAGGCACTAAGTCAATTAAAGCCTGATAAAAAGCCAACTCTGAATCACTTTTAAATAACTTTAAATCCACAACTTTTTCAGGTACAAGTTGCACTTTATCTAAATCACCTTGAGCTGCCAAACGAGTTGAACGGTTAACAGTTTCATATATTTGGTCAAGCAAACCATTCTGCCGAATATTTTGTAAGAAAACTGCTCGGTTACGCACATCTAATAAATCTTTTAAAGCCCG
Organism: Microcoleaceae cyanobacterium; assembly: GCA_049647275.1. GTDB lineage: Bacteria > Cyanobacteriota > Cyanobacteriia > Cyanobacteriales > Microcoleaceae > JASJEE01. The sequence continues at coordinate 16,297 of JBARXI010000117.1, read as the reverse complement.
TTTCGTATACTCAGAATCATTATCGCCCAAAACAGCATTTACCAAATCATAATCAAGATTTTTTTCCTCTTGCAAAATAGTTCTAATTCTCTGCAAGAAAAAGTCATATAACTGTGGCAACAACTCTGAGTCTGTATTCGGATAAATTTTGGCAAATTCTCTAACAATCTGTTCTAGTAATTGATGTAAATTTATCGGTAAATCGGCTACCCAAATAATATTAACCACCGCATTTGCTGCTCGCCGTAAAGCAAAAGGATCGGAAGAACCCGTGGGCAACATTCCCAAACCAAAAATACTCACCAAAGTATCAAGTTTGTCTGCCAAACTTACAACTTGACCGCTAATACTTTCCGGTAAAATATCTCCAGCACCTCTAGGCAAATAATGTTCAAAAATTGCGGTTGATACTGCTTCATTTTCTCCACAAGCACGGGCATATTTTTCACCCATTACTCCTTGCAATTCTGGAAATTCATAAACCATCTGAGTTACTAAGTCAGCTTTACAAAGAAGCGCTGCCCTTTCTATATTTTTGCGGTCTTCTTGACTGACTTCTAACTGTTCAGCAATTAATTTAGCTGTATCGACAATGCGTTCTACTTTTTCCCGCACTGAACCTAATTTTGCCTGAAAGGTAACTTTTTCTAGTGCAGGCAAATAGCGTTCTAATGGTTTTGCTAAATCTGCTTTATAGAAAAATTGCCCGTCAGCTAATCTAGCTCTGATTACTCGTTCATTTCCTTTGGCAATAATCTCTGATTTTTCGGGGTCGCCATTGGAAATGGTAATGAAATATGGCAATAACTCAACTTTTGATTTGGCATCTTTTGTTGGTTTTAATACTGGGAAGTAACGTTGGTGACTAACCATTACTGTTGTTGTTACTTCTGGGGGCAAAATTAAAAATTCTTCGTCAAAATTTCCGACTACTGCTGTGGGATATTCTACTAAATTTGTCACTTCTGCTAATAATTCTGCTGGAATTTCTGCTGTTCCTTTAACTTTTTTAGCTGCGGTTTGTATTTGTTTTTCAATTTGGCTCATTCTTCGTTGAGAGTCTACTTCAATGTAAGCTTTTCTCAACGCTTCTACATAATCTTTTGCTTCGGCAATTTCTATTGGTTTAGGATGTAAAACTCGATGACCGTAAGATACGCGATCGCTTGTAATTATCTCAGAACCATTTTCTAATTTTATCGGCAATTTTCGCTCGTCTAATAATGCTACTAACCATCGAATTGGGCGCGGAAATTTAATATCCCCATCTGCCCAACGCATAAATCTTTTACCTTCTAATTTGTCGATCCATCCAGGTATTAATTCTGTCAGAATTTCTGTTGTTTGTTTACCCTGAATTTTCTTATTAACGAAGACAAAATCACCTTTTTCTGTAGGGCGTATTTCCAGGTCATTCAGTTCGACTGCTTGTTTTCTAGCAAAGCCTTCTGCTGCTTTTGTCGGTTTGCCATCTTTAAAGGCTGCTTTTGCTGGCGGGCCTTTTATTTCTTCTTCTCGGTCTGGTTGTTGGGTGGGTAGACCTTCGATGACCACTGCTAAACGTCTGGGTGTGGCATATACATTTACTGAATTATTTGTCAAGTATGACTCAGTTAGGGTAGTGGGGATAAGTTGTTGCCACTGTTGTATAGCTTCTGACACAAAGGTTGCTGGTAATTCTTCTGTACCAATTTCTAATAAAAATGTCGGCATTATGAAAATATTGAGAGACTTAGATATTATCAACTAATTACAACAGTTTACCTGAAATTATCGGGAATTTGAAAGTCCTGTAATTTCAGCCCAGTGATGAAAAAGGTGTAGGAAAAGCCAAGCTTTATAAATATTGCAAGTCAATTAGCTAAAGAGTTTTCTTTTGCCGTGCAGCTAAATTTTCAAGCATGGCTTGTCTTGCTTGAAAGAGCATGGTCATCTATTTCTAGATTATATGATAACTGTGAAAAAAAAAACCTGGTAAAAAAGCGGTACGACCCCGCGACGACCATAGCGTTAGCTCCTCTGTAAGAGGCTAGTCGCAAGCGGTCGTTTTGCTCCGCAATTCAAGTTGCGTAGCATGACCTAGGAAAAAGCGGAGCGGCTCTGTATTCTTCGGGTTTCCTCAACGGATGTCCAATCGACTCCTTTTCGGGAACGCGCACCAAGAAAGGATATTCTATATTTATTTAAGAAATATTCTCGCTCTGTATTTCGCAGACAAACCTTAAAATCAACTATCTCTTAGGTTCCCATTCATATAGGTTTAATAAATTAGGTTATTTTTTTGTATTATTATTAATAATTTATATCTTTAAAACTATCAAGATTAATATATCTGTAATTCCTGGCTATTACTCATAATTTTTCTAGTTATACTTCTGTTATCTATATCTTTTATATTCTAAATATTATCTTTTAGAAAAATATTTGAAATTTATACAATCAGAAAAATAAATTAATATCTGCTATCTTTTATACCAGACTTTCTTGTTAACAATAAACTTTCAAGTATGTTATATTAGAGCAATAAACTAATAATCAGTAACTTATCGGTCAAACAATGAAACTATTGATAAATAACTTACCAACTTAACTAAAAAACAACGATTGATTATGTGTTTTAGGCAACAGACTGAGCAGATCGATATTCAATTTATTCTTTCCTGTCTCTGTATACCTATGTACTTTAGTTTCCAATACCAATGCAGGGTCATACCTATATCAAGATAATTGATAATTAGGGCTTACCGATCAACTCTAAAAGCATTAAAAAATAAAGGCTAAAGCCTTAAAGGAAGTGAAAAAAGTGCAAGATTGTCGCTCCAAAAAGTTCAAAATATGAACCTTTTGAGTAAACCTAGGGGGGAAAATCTCAGGCAGTAATTTCTCCTACCTCCTCTTTTATTCTCCATTCCTCCTAATGGCTGTAAGTCGCCCTACCCACGGGGACTCTACCTTATCACTGACTCCTAGCCTCTAAAAAAAGACTTTTTCAGCAAAGTCTAATTAAACCCTGTATACAAAACCAATTTCGTGAAGCAGGAGCATAAAACCAGGATTGTAGTTATAAATTATATGACCTAAAATTCGGCCAATGACTTCAACTTTGTCATAAATCTTTATGTTGTTTCATATTTTTGCTGTCAAACCCTGAAAAATCCGAAGTTTAATCAGGCCAGAATGAAGAATATACAAAGACACTCAAATATAGCCTTAAGCTACTTAATTGTTTATTCTTATCGCCCTTAGCAAATAGTATGTAGACTCTAAGTATTCTATCTTAACCTTAAGACTTATTAGGCTAAAATAAAAATGAGGAAATTACATAAGTTTCTATTCGTTCAAAGGCCATGATACTTGAATTACTAACTCAAATTTCACCTAATTTTCTTATAGAGATTAAATTATGATGATGTTCAAAGTCAAAACTTAGGCAACTCAAGAGATCATATAATGCTCGTAATGCTTGCATAAGCGAACGATCGCCAAGAGGTATATTCCTCTATCCCGGAAACACCCTAGCTTACCAAAAGTTACACCTATGACCACTTTCAATATGTACATGGCTGCCGCAACCAAAACCCAAAGCCCATATATATGTGCTCCCAGAGACGTTGCTAGTTTAAGAGCTGCAGCGATTATGTCTTGTGGGGTAACAATGGCCTACCAGTCTGGACAACAATCTTATCAGGTACTTAAGAATATTGACTTGACAGTACAGAAAGGTGATGTCCAATTATTAATGGGCCCCTCTGGATCTGGTAAAACTACATTGCTGTCAATTCTAGCAGGATTGTTAACGCCCACGTCTGGAAGAGTTTGTCTTCTCGGACAAGAAATCACTAAAATGTCTAGAAATCAGTTGGCCAGATTCAGACTCCAGAATATTGGCTTTATCTTTCAGGGGTTTAATTTGTTTCCTGCATTAACGGCAGCAGAAAATATAGAAGTGGCTCTGAATATGAAAGGTATCAAAGGCAAAGCAGCAAAACATGAATCTCACGTGCTTCTAGAACAAGTTGGGTTAACAGCTCAAGCCAAATTACATCCTCGTAATCTATCGGGAGGACAAAAACAAAGGGTAGCGATCGCCAGAGCTTTGTCTGGTAACCCTAGAATAATTATGGCTGATGAGCCTACCGCCGCCTTAGATTCTCACAGTGGTCATACAGTTATTGAATTACTTCGTCAACTAGCCAAAGAAGGTGGTTGTACGGTTTTGATGGTAACTCACGATCCTAGAATAGTAGATGCTGCCGATAGAGTTATTTATCTTGAAGATGGGATTATACAGGAACATAAACAATTATCTGATAGTTTTCTGTAATTATCCTCAAGTTAATCTAGAGGTCAGTAGAAAACCCACACCACTAGAATAAACCTCTGTCTTGCCTTTTATTTGGCGCAGCAAAACGCAAAGTTTTCATATCGCACAGAGAAATGGTTATCGTCTAGACGAAAGATTTCGAGAAGATGCTAATCCTATAGATTCCCAGACAGATAATAGACTGGGAATTATATTCTTTTTTTGATTTTATTCTATTGTAAAACTTGTGCCTCGGTAACATCCTTGAAAAGAAGTTAAATTTGTATTAGTAAATTGCTCAACCTTATTTACTAGGGACACAGTATCAGAATTTGGAGAAAATTTATCCCATCTATAGGCGAATTTACCAAAATAGTTTCCTGTTTCTCGGTAACTAAACTCTTCTATAGGGATACCTGATATACCAGAAATTTTTTGGTCATGGTATCCATTCACAATAACTTTTTCTAAATTTACTCCAGCTTCTATAACAACATTCCACTGTACAGGTTCATAAGAAGATAGTACCAGAATAATTGGTCGTTCTTGGCGCTCTATCTTGATCTCAATAGTGCCAGTGGGATGATATCCTCCCCGATGATCTGAACGTGCTTCATAAACACCTACTAAGTGTAACTCCTTATTTCCCCTAGGAGTATTAAAAAAAGCTGAAAAATCATTACTTCCCCCAATACCACAAGCAAAACCACCAACTGCTACTGTAGAAGTGCCATCTTGATTAACTTGCTTAAATTTTGGCCCTACCAATAACCAACCGCCAGCAGCAACAGCAGCTATTAACCCACTAGCAATCCCTACAGGAATCAAATGCTTAATCTGATTCTGAAATAATTCCCAGATTGGCGATTGCTTATGGGCAGAATTAAGATTTTGACCAACAGCAGAAACGTCATAACTTTTGTCATTCAGACAAGCTAGTAAAGTTAAACTTTCTGGTTGTTCAAACATTGTAGGAACAATTTTTTCTGAACCTACATACAAATTTCTAGTTTTTCTATCTAAAATCAACCAATATTTGTCAGTTTCATTTAATGTATATTCTTCTACTTCAGCACTTACTAAAGGATGCTGAAGAAAAATTTGCCATGCCAAATTAATACCTGTGCCAAAGTTATTACCATCACTATACATAACCTGGCTAATTTCTGGTTCCCAGTGGAAAGCTACCCAACGATGATTTTGTTGATATCCTAATGATTTTTCTAACTGGGGATGAGCGGTAAAATTTAATATCTTGACTAAATTAGACATAAAATTAAACTTATCTGCTAATAATACTTACATTTTAGTATCTGAACAAAGAGTTATAGCTATTTTAATGAATATAGACGACAATTATCAATTTTGTTACGGCTCAATTTTTAGGCATAATCACTGTTTTTTTTGTAGTCTACTTTTGTAAAAACTGTTATAAATGCTTGAGGGAAGAGTGAAAAATTTTATAGCGTTTTTTGTAGAAAACAAATGATGAAGTACAGTAATACAAATTTTATGAAATATTGCTACAGTCACGGAACAGGCAATAGGCAAAAGTTCAATAATGGATAATTACCTCTCCTTAAATCCCTAAAATGAAGAGGATTGAGACAAGGGAAGAAAACATTTGCTTTTTCTTATTAAAATTAGAGGCTTTAAACCTTAATTAAGTAATTATAAATTGTCAATTGCTAACAGAGAAATAAAAGACAAAAGCATAAAAAAAGAGAAAAAAAATTTAATATTCACGACATAGCAATCAGGAATGATTTATTAGAGAGAGCTATATGCTGATAGTTTTTAGTTTTAGGAATCAGAAGATATCTTGATTAATTGCTCACTTAGTTTCTCACATCTGATTGCTATATCTGTAAGTTATAGTATTTTATATTATAGGCATAAAACTACAGATTAAGATGTAATATCATGTCCGGTTGAGCAGTTATAAATAACGAGACGACGGAGGAGTCAGGAGCAAACATCGAAAGCGGAGCATTTCTTCAGAAATTACCTGTACAGGAAGGAGGGAAGAAAGAAGAAGGAAGTTTTTTATCACGCTATTAACCGGACATGATGTAACTACCTTTTTTGAATTTAGTATAAATAACCTTGAAAGCAAAGCACAATCGGGGAAATAAAAAAACTGAGACCCGATCGCTCAAGTGCTAACTGCTATAAATTTGTAATTTATTATAGCACTACGCAAATAGGGCGCGGACATTCTTCTATTCCCTACTCCCTACTCCCTTCCCACTCAAATTTATTGTCTTAACCAAAGATCGTACTGCTATATTAATGGAGAGACTAATAATTATTGAAACAGATAAATCTCTGGTTAAAAAGAATATAGAGACATTCCATGTAACGTCTCTATAAGGGTTTTAGAAAAAGGATATTTAATTTGCACACCGATGTCTAATAATTAACTAACTACTAAACTAACTACTAATTATTAATCATCACCCATTACCAATAGACATCTCCGATAATAAAAAATAAAATCAATTATCATACATAAATAATCAATTTTTTTCCCCTACTCCTGTACGGGTGGTTTCCTCCGGAATGCTGTCGCAAATGCGAACCACCCCTACTCCCTACTCCCTCTTTTCTGGAGATGTCTAATATTCTATATATAAACAACCTGAAACTAAATCCTAGCCACAGACTTGATTGCCAAAATCTTATTAATAGTATCCTCCACCGCTTTATCAGGAGTAGAAGCACCAGAAGTCACACCTACAACAACTTCACCTTCAGGTAACCAACCTTTAGTTATTTCCAAATCACGACCTAAAGGTTTATGCTCAATCTGATTATTAGTTAAAATCCGTTCAGCACTATCAATATGAAAAGAAGGAATATTATTCTCTATTGCCATCTCTTGTAAATGAGTAGTATTAGAAGAATTAAAACCACCAATAACTACCATCAAATCTAGTCTCTCATCAAATAAACCTGACATAGCATCTTGCCGTTCTTGAGTAGCGTCGCAGATAGTATTAAAATTTTGATAATGCTGATTTAAGTTATCTGGCCCATACTTCTTCATCATTGTCCGCTCAAACAACTTCCCAATTTGCTCTGTTTCAGTTTTCAGCATAGTTGTTTGATTAGCAATACCAACTTGTTCCAAATCTCGATCGGGGTCAAAACCTTCAGAATAAGAACGATTAAATTTCGCCATAAACTCATCACGGTTGCCACCATTGAGAATATAGTTAGAAACATATTCAGCTTGCTCCATATTTAAAACTATTAAATATTTATCAGCAAAAGAGCTAGTGGCAATAGTTTCTGCATGACTATATTTACCATGAATAAGTGAAGTGAATTGCTTCTTTTTGTGTTTTTCTACACTATTCCAGACTTTAGAAACCCAAGGACAAGTAGTATCAACAATTTTGCAGTTTTTATTATTCAAAATCTGCATTTCTGGGAAACTAGCACCAAAAGCCGGCAAAATTACTACATCATTATTTCCCACTACAGAAAAGTCTTTTTTTCCATCAATAACCGGGATAAATCCTATTTGCATATCCCTCATATCTTGATTTACTGAAGGATTGTGGATGAGTTGATAAGTAATCCAAATACGTTCAGTGGGGAAATGCTGACGGGTTTCATAGGCCATTGCCACAGACCTTTCTACGCCCCAACAAAAACCAAAAGCTTTTGCCAGCTTAATAGTGATATTGCCTTGTTTTAGGGTGTAGTTATTGTCTCGAATTTCCTGTATTAAGCTACTTTGATAAGCAGACTCCATAACAGTGGCCACTTCTTCAGCATGACCAAATCCTTTGCGGTTGTAGTTTTCTGATTTTTTTAATGCCCTGGTGAAAGCTTTTGTATCCATAAGTGGTTAATCTCAAACCTTGGGTAATTTTCTTTTATCTTAAAACGATCCGGTTATTTCAGTCACCAAATCTATAGGAATTAAATAACTTTGCCAAACTATAAAGGTTCCTCTAGTCTCATTTTGCTGTACATTTGTATGGCCGTACTCCAAACTTGATAACCTTCATTGTTTAGGTGTAAACCATCGGTACTCAAATCAGGGCGAAGAAAACCTTGAGAATCAGCAAAAAGAGGATGTAAATTTAAAAAGAAAGCACCTTCACTATCAGCTAAAGCTTTGATACTACGATTGATTTTTCTAATGCGACTATTAGATATTTCCAATAGCCTTTCGCGACCTTCCCAAGTAGCCGCCTCCCCACTATGAGGCAGAATCGACTGTATAACTATTTGACTGCGAGGATGAACATAGCGTAACTGGCGAATAATTCTGGTTTGATTAGCCAAAATCGTCCGGTCGTCCGCTCCATGTATTAAATCGTTAACACCAATCATCAGAAAAATAGTTTCTGGCCTAGTGCTGTCAAATAAATACAATCGCTTCAATAAACCAGCCGAAGATTCTCCAGAAATACCTTGATTTAACCAAGTTCTATCCTGGGGGAGTAGTTTAGAGGGAAACCAGAGACTCAAAGAATCTCCTACTAGAAGTGTCAGACGCTCTGGACGGTTTTCAGCCGCAGCGATCGCCTCTCGCTGCAACTGGTCTACCCATTGTTCATAAGTCCACTTATGATTTCGCCCAATAGCCAACAGTTCTTTCCTAGCTTCCCCGAATAGAGGACTAGGTTGATTAGAACTCAAGCTGTTGGTAGTAGTTGTAGCATTTGCTTGAGGGTCATCTGACAATTTGTAATTATTCGTCAGTAAAATGGCCACTATTAGCAATAGTAACCCATTGGCAGCCAAGGAAAGCCAGGCCCAATTTGGAATATTTTTAGATAAAGTAAACACCGGAGCCAAATTCAATTAGTCTCTATGCTGAAGAAACTGACCAATCGTTCATAAAAATATAGTCAAATATGACTAATCTTTATTTTACAGGTGTAACTGACTGGGTGTTAGCGTTTGCGTAGCATTCCGTAGGAAAGCTCCTCCTTCGGAGGCACTACAACACCACGCCAGTTGCGTGACTGTAGGGGGACCCGCCCAACGCACTGGGTTCTCTATCCCATAGTCAAAAACAAAAGGGAGCTGCTTTTTTCATAATGTTCAAAGAACCGTTGACATCAGCATTGATTTAATTCTTTGCTGGCGGTGCGATACAAACCTCTTTTTACTCTTTTTCCTGAAAAGGTGACATGATTTTTTTCACCTTTCTTGTAAACAGGAATCAAATCATTATCTATAAAACTTGCTTTTGAGGTTTAAGATTCTTCTGTAATAATTACATCTATCCCTACCATCTTGCCTTTATAAGATAACATTTCGATTAACTTATTATAGGGAACACAGACAAAATGCGTGATTATTTATTTTCCCTAAATTTATCTTCTGCTTCCCAGCTTCATTCTGCCCTATTATCAATGTTCCTATTTTCTGAGCGATCGGGGTATTAATAATCAAACGAGATGATTTATGGAGATAATCATTAATTTTAAATTCTCTTTTTAACATAAGTTTTTTCAGTCTCTTACTCGATCTATTTTCCCGGAGTTCAGATTGTAGGAAGCTTTTAACTTTGTTATAGTATTGATTTATAGATTTTAACGGTCTGCCATTTATCAAGAGTGGTTTAATTCCAGCTTGATTAAAAGTTTCGGCTTTCGCCGACATGAAAATGTAGCTAAGTTATTTAATCCTATATCAATACTGGCACAACGATTTTTTTCTAGCTCGTATTGTTTTTTGCATTTCTCATAAATCACCTCTATGACATAATGGTTAAGTCTAGGGACCAGACGAACTTGTTTGATTTGTGAAGTAGGTACCAATGTTTTTAGATAAATCCCAGTTTGAGAAGGATTAATAATTCCTTGTTTTAATTGCCTCTTGCTAATGGCTTGTGTCGTATAAACTAGAACATTTCTTCCCGTTACTTTATTTTTATATCCAGGAAGATGAGGACGAGATTTAAACTTTGATGGGTTCTGTTGATAAACTTCGCTTGCTGCTAAAAAACTCTTCGGTGTTTTTATCTAGTATCATCAATATTTGTTGAGATACTTTAGCTGGCATTGCTTGATAGTCTCCTTGAGTAGAGAGTGTTTTTTGCAGGTCGTAATAGGATAAATTTGTTTTTTCAAATATCCAAGACTGACGGACTAAGTAATTAGCATGAGTTTAAGAGATTTTTAGATAAGAAACACAGTCGGTCTATTTCAGCATAAAACCGATGATTTTTCTGAATAATATGTCTCTCTACTAATTTCATAAATCAAAGGGTTAAAATTATATTAGGATTCGAGCATTTAGTAATTTTGATGATTATTTAGTCTGGAATTCTTAGCCGATTTCATTATACTATTTAACATCTGCTCGATAGTTATTAAATTTTGTCAAATATTTAGTAGCTCTTTTGTACAAATTAAGGAAGATATTTGACATTGTTTGACTATATATGACTATATTTATGTATAACTTTTATTATACCTAATACTATTTTACTCAAAAGTCTCCCCCTTTTAGGGGGAGACTTTAAACCGATTTTTTCAGCAATTTAACTGCTACTATAATTCACTTCTGATTCATTCCCCATCTACCATCCCACTAGAAACACCAGTACCAATAGCATCAGGCTCTTTCATAAACCCTGTATAACCTTCCATACCATGTTCGGCAATGTCCAAGCCTACAAATTCTTGTTCTGCATGGACGCGAATACCAACGGTAGCCTTCAATGCTAGCCAGAAAATAGCACTCATAATGACTGTAAACAATCCCACTGCGAAAATACCTATAATCTGAGTCAAGATATTAGCACCTTCAACAAAAATACCAACGGCCAAAGTACCCCAAATACCACAAATTAAGTGAACTGATGTAGCACCTACTGGGTCATCAATCTTTATCTTGTCAAAGAAGGGAACAGAGAAAACAACTATTATTCCAGCCACAGCACCAATAATTACTGCTTCTAAATAAGATACGCCATTACAACCGGCAGTAATTCCTACTAAACCTGCCAAAACTCCGTTAATAATCATTGAAAGGTCTGGCTTAGTATCTTTCAACCAAGATGTAATAGTTGCTGTGACAGCTCCTGCTGCTGCTGCTAAATTTGTGGTTACGGCGATATAAACAACATTTTCATTTGCTGCGAGTTCCGAACCAGGGTTAAAACCAAACCAGCCGATCCAAAGAATTAAACAGCCCAAGGTAGCAAAACCCATATTATGGCCAGGAATAGCTCTCGGTTCCCCATTCACATCATATTTGCCCATGCGTGGCCCTAATAGATATGCTCCGACAAGTGCTGCCCAGCCACCGACTGAGTGGACCGCTGTTGAGCCAGCAAAGTCACTGAAACCCATTTCAGCTAGCCAACCACCACCCCAGATCCAATGTCCGGTGATGGGGTATGAAATACCTGTGATTAACAGGCTAAAAAATAAAAAGGCTGAAAATTCAATTCTTTCTGCTACGGCGCCTGAAACAATGGTCGCTGCAGTAGCGGCAAAAGCTGCTTGGAATAGAAAAAATACAGGCAATGGTAAGCCAGATGGAAATGGGTCTAGTCCGTAGGTAGTAGCTTCCCCAGTGAGGAAAAAACCACCTCCACCAATGAAGGGATGGTCTCCGGCAAACATTATGGAAAATCCTAAAGACCAAAAAATTAATGTGGCTAAGGCAAAGACTATCAGGTTTTTTGACAGAATATTAACAGCATTTTTATGACGACAGAAGCCTGTTTCTAACATTCCGAAACCAGCATTCATAAAAATCACAAAGATTGAAGCTACTAATATCCAAATTGCATCTAATACCCCTTTGACATACTCTGGGGTCAATTCTTGGTCTTGGGCTGATGCTGCTCCTGCCCACAAAGCAATAATTAGGCATACTAGAGGTATACAAGCTAATGTTGCGGGGGAAAACCATCTTGTCCGATTTAGCCTGTTTATCAGTGCTGTCGGTTCTAAGAGACGGGTATATTTTGCTGATAATAACCGTCTATTTTTTGTTCTGTTGTTATTAAACTTTACTTTAGATGTCATTTTTGTCAGAACCAATTAATTAATTAGGTTACAGGTGAAAATATCGGACCAATTCTTGTATAAACTTTCTGTATCTCTTGCTACTTTTATTGAATATGGTAGGGATAGCTGAGACAGTCCTTTAGAGAAAGTGTCTGCCAGTTAGAATACCAATTATTTGTCAGATTTTTGCTTGAAAATATTTGCAAGTTAATTAAATTTGTGTTAAATATTTTCGATACCCCATTTCTTCTAATCGAGTTTGTTTGTTTATTACTGATTCAGCTAGGGTCTGACGATATTTTTGGACTCGCTCTAATAATTCTGGTTGGTGGGATGCTAATATCTGAATGGCTAATAAACCGGCATTTTTGGCATTGCCGATCGCTACTGTGGCTACTGGTATCCCTCCCGGCATCTGGACTATAGAATATAAGGAGTCTATTCCCTGTAATGTTCGGGTTTGTACGGGGACACCAATTACCGGGAGAGGCGTTAAAGATGCAACCATTCCTGGCAAGTGTGCTGCCCCACCCGCTCCGGCAATGATAACTTTTAATCCTCTTTGATGAGCGGTTTGGGCATATTCAAACATTCTCTGGGGCGTGCGGTGGGCTGAGACAATGGCAACTTCTGAGGGGACGTCAAATTCTTCACAGATGGCGATCGCTTCTTTCATTGTGGGCAAGTCTGAGTCACTGCCCATGATAATTCCGATTATTGGGTTCATCTTTAATTTTTTTTAGTTTTTAAATTCAAATAAATTCTGAAGTTAACTACAATAGCAGGCAACAGGGAATGGGAAACACCGAAGCAATAAAATGTTCACGAATGATTTAGTAGGATTGCTATATAATTCCTAATTACATTTCGGATTGTTCCTATACCTAATCCACCCAGGGCAAATAGTCCAAATAAAATGGAAGGTTCGGGAACTTTTTCTACTCGCTCAAAGGTTATAGGAGTACCAAATAGTAGATTACCATTCCCATCGAAAATTAGATCCAAAGAATCAATTAGATTAGGTTTTATCACAATATCAGAAACTACTTTACCCCCAGGAAAAGTTGTTGGGCAACCTTCAGGGGCGTTGGTTTCCACATAACTATTAAGTAGCCAAGAAAGGTTTATTTCACAGTTAAAATTATCTAAATTTGTAGCATTAATAAATTGTTCAGATTCTGGGCGATCGCATAAACCCAGCAATGAGCTTTCGTCGAGGAAACGATTAATATTAAGAGTAACTTGAGAGTCTTCATTACTGAAGAAAAAATACAATCTCACCCGAAACAGTTTGGGGTATTTTCCATCAAATTACCGAATAATTAAGGTTGAAAGCCTATGAGCAATAATTGATAATTAATAATTAATAGATCGAGGTTTAAAGCTTTCCCGAATAATTAAGAATTGCTGCAGAAATAATTATTTATTATTCATTATCCATTAATGAACGTAGGGTGGGATGGCGTTTTGCTGCGTAACATTCCAAGGGTAGCGGCTCTGCATTCTTCGGGTTTCCTTTCCCTCCGGTCCGGAAGGGAATGATGTATGTCTAATCGACCAAGAGAATAAAAAATTTTCCGTTTAGTCAATCCAATCCGTTTCAAGGAGAGGTAATAATTAATCATTATTACCTACAAGTTTAACTCCACAATTTGACATTGTAATTGGAGGAACTGTTGGATTATTGGCAACTTGTTTTGTCTTATTAAACAAGCCTGTCAAGCATTCTGCTACCTGGTTTAGTTGAAATTATATAGATAGAGGCTGCAATTCTGCCTGCATAGCCTTTTTGAGTAAATGTAAAACTCAAAAATATAGCGTTTAAAGTACAGATTTTACATTGATTTGTCTACATTTAAATGACTCCTTTTTACAAAAAGTTATTTAATTAAATCAGACACTTCCGCCTAATATGAATCCTAATATTTTTCCAACTGTAATTTTTAATATAGCAATTCTTGGCGTAGTTATGAAAAAAATATATTGTAATTAGGAAACAGCTCATCTGAAGTAAGAGTTTCAGATGTTTTATCTATTATTCATATTTGATGTTTTATATCATGTCCGGATAATTAGTGACAAAAAACTTTCTCCTCTTTTTCTTCCTTTTTATTCCCGAATGTAGGGGTAATTTCGGACCGAATGCATTCCGTTTGCGTAGCATTCCGTTTGCGCAGCATTCCGTAGGAAAGGAAAGGAAATTACCCCGACAGACTCCTCTGTGCTTATTTATAAGTATTCAACCGGACATAATATTACAAATCATTTAAAATAGCTATATTTAATAATATAGACAGAAATCGTGAACTTATAGTCCTTTGAGTTTAGACTGAGATGAGTATTTCTTGCCTTGAAAGGGTTTCAGCAAAAAAAGTGTTTCATTCTTATTTGAAATGACTATAACTACTACAATTCTTAACGCGAAAATTCCTGGTTATCCAGGTTTACAGCAAATTTTTATTAATGCCACTGGCAAGATTTCCCAAATTACCCCTATGATTGAGAAATCTTTAATAAATTCATGCCTCACTATTGATGTAGAAAAAGATTGGGTTTCCTTGGGTGGGGTTGATTTACAAATTAATGGTGCTTTGGGTTTGGCTTTTCCCGAAGTAGATACAAATTCTACGACCAAAATACAAGAAATTTGTCAGTATTTATGGCAACAAGGAATAGATGCTTTTTTACCCACTATTGTTACGACTTCTATAGATAATATTCAGCGATCGCTCCAAGTCTTCGACAATTTGGCCTCACAACCTCAAGACCCAGAAACGGCAAAAATTTGGGGCGTTCATTTAGAAGGTCCTTTTCTCAATCCAGAAAAGCGAGGCGCTCATCCGTTAGAATATTTACTACCATTAACACTCAAAAATGTCAAAGTAGTTTTGGGAGAGTACGCCGAGATAGTTAAAATCATTACTTTAGCTCCAGAATTAGACTCAACAGAGACGGTAATTCCCTATTTAAAAAATCTAGGAATTACGGTTAGTTTAGGGCATTCTCAAGCTACAGCTAATCAAGCAGAAAAAGCTTTTAAATTGGGTGCTTCAATGGTAACTCATGCTTTTAATGCCATGCCGAGTTTACATCATCGAAAACCTGGTTTATTAGGGGCAGCAATTACAAATTCTGATGTTATGTGTGGTTTAATTGCTGATGGTCAGCACGTCTGTTTAACCACGATCGAAATTTTGTTGAAAGCTAGTCAATATCAGCAGGGAATATTTTTAGTTAGTGATGCTTTAGCGCCTTTGGGATTAGTAGATGGAATTTACCCTTGGGATACTAGAGAAATTGAAGTTAAAAATGGTACGGCAAGATTAAAAGATGGAACTTTATCAGGAACAACTTTACCTTTATTAGTTGGAGTTAATAATTTGGTGAAGTGGGGAATTTGTGATATTGAGACGGGAATTTATTTGGCGACTATTGCACCACGGAAAGCTTTAGGAATGGATTGTGAAATTATTGGCAAGTCTGGGAAAGATTTATTGAGGTGGGGGATAAATAGTCAGTTATTAAATGGGAAAATGGAGTTAAGTTGGCAGAGAATATTAATTTAGGGATTTGGTCTCCAAACTCAGTAGTATTATAAATTTGAGTTTTCTCAAAGACTTTTCTATCAATTCCTCTTCTGTAATCATAAAAATTAATAATTTAATCTGATTCAGCAGTCAACCTTTAAATTTGTTTATATAGTCGTTTCAGTTTAGACCCAGATGAGTATTTCTTGCCTTGAAAGGGTTTTAGCAAAAAAAGTGTTTCATTCTTATTTGAAATGACTATAATATTATGTCCGGATAATTAGTGATAAAAAAACTTTCTCCTCTTCTTGTTCTTTTTTCTACCCTCCTGTAGGGGTAATTCATGAATTACCCCTACAGCAGAATTACTCCTACAGCAGAATTACTCCTACAGCAGAATTACTCCTACAGCAGAATTACTCCTACAGCAGAATTACTCCTACAGCAGAATTACTCCTACAGCAGAATTACTC
>JBARXI010000116.1:0-2937 GCA_049647275.1 Microcoleaceae cyanobacterium | reverse complement strand
GTACGGGCGATTCGCGAATCGCCCCTACCCACACTTCCTTATTTATAAGTATTCAACCGGACATGATATAATACCGTGCCTCAAGCCAACCTACGACATTAATATTTTTGCAAATACTAAGATGCACCCAGAGTGAGTTTTATCCAGAAAAAAATAAATAGTATTTATGAGCATAAATTAGCACTTCACCGGACAAATTTATTCTCTGGCAAAATTGATTTAGGTAATATTCCATGCACTCCTTTATTGGGAATATTAACAACCTGAGTAATGTGAAAATTTACAGCAATAGAACACAATACATAAGCATCTTCAGCACTCAGCCCAACATTTTTTTCTAGCCAACTAATCATTTGTCTTAAAGCTGACTCAAAAGCTTCATCTAAAGTTTTACCAAATCCCAACGAAATAATATCGCTAGGTGTTTCTGCTATGGGAGAAGTAAGTTGTAAATCTTGCCTGAGATTAATTTTAATCCTGCCATTCATAGAAGTTTCAATAGCAGTTACATCTATTTCTCCATCACCCTGTGCCGAATGACCATCACCAATAGAAAATAAACCTCCCGGTACAAAAACAGGCAGGAATATTCGCGAACCAATTTGTAATTCTCGGCAGTCAATATTTCCACCATAATTATCAGGAGGAATAGACGAACGTTGAGTATCTTCCGTGGCAACTCCCATAATTCCAAAGAATGGTAGAAGTGGAATTTTTATCCCACTATTAGCAGGAAATTCTGCTATTTTTTTCTCTAAATCTAGAGGGATAAATTTCAGCCTCGGCTCAGTAAATTTTTCCGGCAATGCTCCCCATCCCGGACGAATAGCATTAAATCCCATTGATAGACTTGGGTAAATATTTTCTAGGATAATTTCTAATACATCCCCTGGTTTAGCATCATTAATATATATCGGTCCAGTTAATAAATGGGGTCCGGGGCCTACCTTTCTTTCTGGTGGTAAATTTTGACATATTTCCAGAAATTCTGGAGTGAGAAAATCTGCTGGGGCTTTGTCATAAAGATAATAACCTGTGTAGGTTTCTACATCGATGCGATCGCCTGAATTAATTATCAAAGCTGGCTCTAGTTTATGGGAAAAACCGCCTAAATGGACGGTTTTACAGTTAGCTTTTAAAATGTGATTGGTCACGTTACTTAATATTTTTAATATTTACTTAATCTTTTAAGATATACTGCTTTAAGTTAGGTCATTTAAAATTTCAATAAAATTAAGTTAACATGATTCAAACTATAACTAAAGTTAATCAATCTTTTAAACAACTTCAGCCGGGAATTAGTATTGGTTCGCCTCTGTCTGAAGATTGGGTATCTATCAGAAATGAACCGCTAGTGATTATTGTAGGTTTAACAGGAGTGGGCAAAAGTACGATTATTAATACGTTAACGAAATCTGGGTTAAATTTTACCTTACTTCCCAATCGACGCACACTGACAACAGAGTTAATTATTCCTAATATTGCAGCCACAAATGGGCAGAATGTAGAAACAATTTGTCGCCTCGAACGTTTCAAGTTTACTCGTCAATATCAGCAAAAGTTTCCGGGAGGAATGGGTTATGTTTTGACTCAGTTACAAGTTAATCCTAGGGAAATTAATTATCCATTGATTTTTGATGGTTTACGGGGGGAAAATGAGGTTACTTATGCTGCTAATACTTTGAAAAAAGCTAAGTTCGTGATTTTAGATGCTCCATTATTAGTGCGCTTAAAACGACTTTTGACTAGAAGAGATGCTTTCGATCAAATCACATTTTTTTCTGATAAGGAAGTAGTTGAGTCAGAAAAAATTAAGAGTTTTTCCGATCTAGATATCCCGGAAGCTTCTAGTTTATTTACTCTTGATGAAAAACAAGAAATTTTAACTGAAATTCAAAAGGGAGTCTATCAACCTACAGATGTTTCTGAACGACTAAAAATTCTTGTCGAAGAGAGTATAAATTATAATTCGGAGACGACAAAAAGAGCATTAAAAGCTATGGTGCCTGAACGAACTTTACTTTTAGATACTACTAAATTTTCACCTCAAGAATTAGCTCAAAAAATTCTTGCTGACTTAACAGTTGATTTTGATAAAGTCGAGGCATTTAATTAAATGGTAGTGGTAAAAGTCATGACTAAGTAGTAGGGAATATCGGAGCGCTTGAGCTGGAAATAAGCAGCAGAAAAAAGCTCTCTGATCAAACTGATTTGGTATCTATGCGATGCCCATCTCTTAAGCTTCCCGATCGGAAAATCAATATAGACTTTTGCTATGGCATTTTCTGAAAAGGTGGTGAGTATAGAAAAAAAAATCATTTTGTGAAGCTCAAAAAATCCGTGAGGTGATTTGTGTTGCATCCACCGAAAAATTTATGATATAATTTAATTAGTGGGAGTCGTTTGCCCCTACACATGACTTTTTATTCAACTCAAAAATTAGTATTTCCCAACAGAATACATATATAGCAATCCTATTTGAGTCGTGAGTTTTTACTCTAGGTAGGTGGTAGGTAGTAGGTAAAATCCGCAAATAACCCTCTTCTGTCACTCTCCGGTTTTTTCTATTATTTGAACTTCCACCGAAAGGAGCTAGAACAAGGAATACAAAGTTTGAGCGTCGAATGGGTGGCAATTTCACGGCTATCTGGAATTTCTAGGAAGAAAAAAGCAGGCGATTGCCGGAGGCACAGCGAAGCTATCGCCGGAGATACACAAGCTCTATAATTTAGAAATTACAAGAGTTTTCCGAAAGTGACAGAAGAGGGATAAATACACCGAAATTTCTCACATCTGATTTCTGATTGCTATATATAGAAGAGATACAGCTACCGCACTTGCTCCGCCTACCCTCAACTGAGAAATAGAAAAATTACCATTTTCATTTTATAGACCAACACAATCATTTTGTGAAGCTCAAAAAAATCCCTGAGGTTT
>JBARXI010000115.1:0-38173 GCA_049647275.1 Microcoleaceae cyanobacterium | reverse complement strand
GGGATAATCTGATAGGGAGAATGCTCTAGTGCTTCCTTTGAAGCGGAATTAATGGAAACAATTGAAAGCAGCAATTTTTCTAAGCAGCGATTCCAGTAAACTCTAGTGCTTCCTTTGAAGCGGAATTAATGGAAACATTAGCTCTGAATTTTTCCCACTAATATACACAACTCTAGTGCTTCCTTTGAAGCGGAATTAATGGAAACTTTTTGCCTCTCCCGAGGAGAGGTTGGCAAGGTACTCTAGTGCTTCCTTTGAAGCGGAATTAATGGAAACTTTCCAGCCCATATATCGCTCTCTACGAGCGATTTGCTCTAGTGCTTCCTTTGAAGCGGAATTAATGGAAACTTTCTCAATACCAGAGGAGGTTTTTTTTTCCAAATTTTGGCTCAGTCGAAACAGTCATTGCTTTTATTGCGGATATAGCAATAGGAATATTTGCTCACTCAAACAGTCATTACTTTTATTGCGGATGTAGCAATAGGAATATTTGCTCAGTCAAAACAGTCATTGGTTTTATTGCGGATGTAGCAATAGGAATATTTGCTCACTCAAAACAGTCATTGGTTTTATTGCGGATGTAGCAATAGAAATATTTGCTCACTCAAAACAGTCATTGGTTTTATTGCGGATGTAGCAATAGAAATATTTGCTCATCTAGTATTGTTGAGATTATTAAAAAGGTAAAGGCTAACAAATCTTTTCCAGTTCTTGACATTCTCCAACTATAAATATCTTGTCAGGCGAAAAGTTCAGCTTTAAAAACACACAAGTGCCATAGCTTTTACCATTGGCCGGACAAAAGATTTATGAACATCCTGATATAAATATTGGAGATAAAAAAATGGCAGAGCTTTTTCTTCCAGATTTCGACCAAGCAGAATTCGAGCCTGGTGCTGCTATTGATAATCCTTACTTCCCCTTAACTCCAGGGACAATTTTGGCCTATGGAGCAGAGATTGAAGATGATGAGGATGAGGACGACGACGATGATGATGATGATGATGAAATGATGGGAGAGTTTGATGACGACGATGATGACGATGATGAAATGACTGGAGAGGATGATGAGGATGAGGACGACGATGATTTTCTTGAGAGTAATCAAGTCATTGTTACCTATGATACGAAAGAAATTAGTGGAGTAGAAACTGTCGTTGTTCGTGACGTTGCCTGGGATGAAGGAGTCTTAGTCGAAGATACCTTTGACTGGTATGCTCAAGATACTGAAGGTAACGTTTGGTATATGGGTGAGATTGCCACTAACTATGAATATGATGATAATGGCAATCTAATTGGAACAAATAATGGTGGGTCTTGGGAAGCTGGAGTTGATGGAGCATCAGCCGGTTACCTGATGGAAGCTAATCCTGAAATTGGCGACAACTACTATCAAGAATTTGCCCCAGGTATTGCTGTAGACCAAGCTGAAGTGGTCAGCCTTAACGAATCAATTGAAATAGATTTAGATAACTATGAAAATGTTCTGAAAACCCTCGAATTCACCGAACTCGAACCTGATGTTTTTGAGTTCAAATATTATGCTCCTGGTGTTGGGCAAATTCTGGCGGAAGAAGGAATTACAGAAGAGGGAGGAGAGCCAGAGCTTTCTCCTGAATTGGTCGGAATTTCAACTCTGGCACAGGCAACACTTCCAGCCCTACCAACAGCTAACTTTGAGTCTAGTGCCGAAATTAATAACCCCTACTTCCCTTTACAACCAGGAAATATTTACATTTATGAGGGAGAAGAAACTGACTCAGATACCGGAGAGCTGGAAGTTGAGCAAGAGATATTATTTGTCACAAACCAAACCAAAGAAATTCTTGGTGTCACAACACGAGTAGTTGAGGAAAAGGTATTTGAGAATGGTTTGCTGACCGAGGAGGAGTTAGTTTATTACGCCCAAGATACAGAGGGTAATGTTTGGCTAATGGGCGAAGATGAAATTGAGTATGAATACGATGAGCAAGGTCAACTAATTTTCACAGAGGAAGACTCCTGGCAAGCCGGGCAGGAACAAAATCTACCAGGATATGTGATGGTTGGTAGTCCCCAAGTCGGTGATGCTTATTACGAGCAATTTCAAATCGGTGAGGAAGAAGAGCAGGCTGAGGTTGTTAGTTCTGATGCTTCTGTCTCAACTGACTTTGGCAACTATGAAAATGTCGTGCAAATTCGGGAATTTTCAGAATTAGAGTCTGATGAATTTGAATTTAGTTACTATGCTCCTGGTGTCGGTCAAGTGTTGGAGGAGGAGGTTGAAGACGGAGAAGTTGAACTTTCCTCTGCTCTTGTCGGAAAGCTAAGTATTGGTGAGATACAATTGCCAGATATTGGTAGTGTTATCAATGGCTCTAACCAAGGTGAAACACTGGTGGGTACAGATAATAACGACTTAATCACTGCTCTTGGAGGCAATGATACCGTTACAGGAGAGCTTGGTGATGATGTTATCTTTGGCAACAGAGGAAATGATGTTCTCCGTGGCGACACAAACCAGGGTACTTCCGGTGGTAACGATATTGTCTATGGTGGAGCTGGCAACGACCGCATCAGTGGTAATGCTGGTAACGACTTATTGATAGGAGAGAAGGGCAGGGATAAAATTTGGGGTAATGATGGTAATGACACTTTGGTCGGTCGTCGTGGGTTTGATATTTTGCTTGGCGGTAATGGTGATGATATCTTGAAGGGTGGCCAAGGTCGCGATCGCCTTAATGGTGGCCCAGGAAACGATACCCTCATAGGTGGCGCAAGTATTGACCGCTTTATCTTTAATACTAATCAGGCATTTGATTCAAACGATCTAGGAGTAGATGCGATCGCTGATTTTGATTCAGACCGAGATATTATACTCTTAGATGTGACCACTTTCGATGCTATTGAGAGTGGAGCCAGTTTTGACAATGTGTTTGCTACTGTCACCGATGATGGTGCTGCTGAAACTGCCGATGCTTTTATTGTTTACAACACCAATAATGGCAACTTATTCTATAACCAGAATGGTAGTGCGGCTGGTTTAGGAAGTGGAGGTTTATTCGTTAACCTCGAAAGTCAACCTGAACTTAGTGCTGATAATTTGCTCTTTAGGTAACAGTTATATGACTGACGCAAGGTTTTTTATTATACCTTAGCCTTGCTGTATATATCTGTAGGGTGCGTTGCAACGCACCCCACAACACTATTTTCAATGGATTCTTTTACCGAAAATTGTGGGTATGCGCCTCCCTTTTTAAAGGGATAAAAAAGAGACTATTCCTTATTTCAAGCCTCTTGCTTTCCTACGGAATGCGGAGCTAACAGCTAGAGGTACTGATAACTGATAACTGATAACTGAAATAACCGCAATATCAACTTCTCGCCCCATACTATCTTCTAATTCATGTTGAATTTTGGCAAGAGTGAATAATCCCTGGTGGGCATTGGGTGCAAAGCTAATTAGAATATCGATATCGCTGTTTTCATGAAAGCAATCCCTTCAAAATGAACCAAATAAAGCCATTTAAGTAATATTCCAACGTTGACAAAATTCAGCAATTTCCTTTGTCGATATGTCCAAACATTCTTGTGATTGAGGGTTTAACTTTAGTAGCATATATGTCTCAAAATAGGTCATATTTTAAGATTATAATATTTAAGTTATAAGTTATATCTAATACTATTAAATATAGCTTATATCTGTAGAAAGACAATTATCAAAATCAAATTTTTCAGAAGTAAATTGCTAAACCCTAAAATTAAAAAATTGATTATGAATAAAATTAGGGAAAGTACCGATCGCGAACAAAAACAAAGACAGCACCGACAGCAGTTAACTATTTTTGCACTGCTCACAGCCTTGGTTATAGTTTCTGGATCAGAGATTCAAAGACGTAGGGCTATTATTGGTAAAAAGAATGCAGAGATCGGAGTCGAAATAGTTGCCTTAGAGTTACGCTTTGATGGAAACTTAGATACACAGTTAGACCTAATCAAACATGGAAAAGAATTAAAAAAATTGCAAGATAGAGGTCAAATAAAACCTGATATTCCTTTCCTAACGGCAGGAATATCGGCAAAAATGACAGACTGGCGCGAGTCCAACCGCTTAGAAGCGCATCAGGATGAAGTCTTCAGTGCAGAATTTAGTCCCAATGGAGATTTGATTGCTACTGCAAGTGCTGACAAGACAGTAAAAATCTGGAATTTTAACATCGATGACTTGCTCAAACATAGTTGTGACTGGGTGCGTGACTATTTGAAAAATCACCTCAATGTAACAGAAAAAGATCGCCGTATTTGTGATGACATCGACTAAAATTTAACTATAATTTCTATAGTGCTTGAGCTGCTAAAACTAACAATTAAAAAGGAGAAAAATTAATGCCATCCCCATTTCCTGGTATGGACCCATATTTAGAACATCCCGATTTATGGCCGGGAGTACATTTATTTTTAATCAGCAATCTTGCCCAATTATTATCTCCCCAATTACGCCCTAAATATTTTGTTTCTGTAGAAGTAAGAATGTATGAAGTTAACGATACAGAGTCTTTACTTGTAGGTCTTCCTGATGTTTCAGTGCTGGCAAAAAAAAGCAAAATTAATACATCAAATTCTACAGAATCTCAAGTTGCAGTGGCAGCACCTTCCACTCAACCAACCACAGTAACTCTGCCAATACCTATTACTATTCGCCAAGGATATTATTCATTAATTGATAATTGATAATGGATAATTGATAATTACCTCTGGTTAAAACCATCAGATTTAATATAAGGAAATATTATTTCTTTTTTCCCCTTGAAAGGGGAGGCTTTAAACCAGAATTATTTAATTATTAATTATTAATTATTCGGTAAATTCAAGAAGTAGCAACGAAGGAAGTTGTAACTGCCATAGAAATATTATCCCCTACCAATAAAATAACTGGAAAAGGTAGAGCAATTTATCTGGAAAAACGGGAAACAGTTTTAGCTAGTTTGACTAATTTTATCGAAATAGATTTACTCCGTTACGGTCAACAAATGCCAATATTAAATCAACAAATTCAAAGTCACTATCGAATTTTAGTTAGTGGTGGAAAACAACGACCAAAAGCTGATTTATATGCCTTTAATATCCAAAATAAAATTCCTGAATTTCCTCTACCATTACGCCCAGAAGATACAGAAACAATTATAGATTTACAAGCTTTATTCGCTAATATTTACGATATTGGTGGTTACGATTTAAAAATAGATTACAGTCAACAACCAGTACCAGAATTATCATAAGATGATGCTATTTGGGCAGATACTTGGTTGCGACAACAAAAATTAAGATAATACAGAATGTATTGTATAATTAAACGATTGTTATTTTCTATAAGAAAGTCAATGCACCAGCAAAGATTAAGACCGCTAGAGTTATTAATATTTATTGGTTGGTTACGGCGGACAATTAAAATTTTGGTTCGCAATTTATAATTATTGCCGCCTAACCCACCCTACGCCTGGATTTAATATTCCTTTTACAAACAGTCTCTAAATACCATGATGAATAACAGAAAATAAAATAATTATACCAATCTAATTAAAATTTTTACATTCAAAAAATTAAATAATAAATATATCAACTAGATTAAAAGGTAATTAAATTGGCGATCGTAATTAACACCATAAAAAGTCTAAAAACAAATAATTTCAACTATTTCCTACTAAGCATCTCAATTTTAATAGGTACTATTCTCCGCTACAATTTTTGGGCAGACAAACCCGCTGACTCCATAGAAATATCCACTTTGGGCTACAGTCTCGGTCATAACTTTCTTGACATCCCCCTAGATCAAGTCATCACTTGGCAACAACTCCTCTCACCCCTGCGCTTCGACGCAACAACTCCCTACAGCGATGTCATTCACAACCTAATGACTGAAAGCACTCATCCCCCTCTATATTTTCTGCTGACTCACTTTTGGCTAAAAATATTTACCCCAGATGGAGAAATAGTGTCATTAGCAGTAGGGCGATCGCTCAGTGCTTTGTTTGGTGTAATAGCTATTCCGGCAATATTTGCCCTTGGTTGTTTTGCTTTTCGCTCTCAGATAGTCGGGCAAATAGCTGCTGCACTCATGGCAGTTTCTCCTTACGGCATCTACATTGCGCAAGAAGCCCGTCATTATACCCTAACTATCCTCTGGATAATGGCTTCTCTGGCTTTTCTCATCCAAGCAATACGCTATATTCAGCAGCAAAAAATATTACCTTTATGGTTAGGATGTTTCTGGGTTATCGTCAATAGTTTGGGCATTGCCACCCACTACTTTTTTGCATTAGCCCTGGCTGCAGAAGGCTTAGTTATGGGTTGGTTTTTGCTCAGGGATATTAAACAATTTTCTCAACGTTATTGGTGGCGCATTTATATAGTTGGGTTGGGAACATTTATTGGTTGTTTAGTCTGGTTGCCAGCCGTCAAAGGTATTTCTGGCAATGACTTGACTACTTGGATAGATACCAGCTATGACCTTGATGATATCTGGCAACCCATCCTGCGCTTATTTGTGTGGGGGGTGACAATGGTGTTTATGTTACCCATTGAAGGAACAAGTTTATTTATTAGCATTGTTTCTGGTGTGACAATGTTGTTAGTTTTAGTATTGATTTCTCCTAGTTTATGGCGAGGGTGGAAAGTAGCGATTGCTTCTCCAGTAGCAGCTCTTTCTCTCCAAATATTAGCTGGATTTTTAGGGTTTGCCATTCTCCTATTTTTGTTTGTAATTTACGGTTTAGGAAAAGACATATCTTTGGTTGCTCGTTATGGATTTGTTTATTTTCCTATAGTTTTGCTATTAGTGGGGTCAGGGCTGGCGAGTTGTTGGCAAAATATTGAACAGAAAAAACCAACAAGCAAACTGTTTAAACTTATTCCCAATTTTTTCATAGCTACAGAAAAAAAAGTTATTGTCATAATATTAGTAATGGGATTATGTGGAGCATTAAGTGTAGTCACAAATTATGCCTATCAAAAATCACGACGAGCTGATTTATTAGCCAAAGTTATTCAAACAAAATCTCAAGCTCCTATATTGATTGCTATGAGTTATGAAACTCACTCACAAATTCGTGCTTTAATGGCTATTGGTTTGTACTTCAAAAATTTAGAAAATACAGCTACCTTCCCAACACAAACTTTAGATTTTGTTCTGGTAAAAAAACAACAAGAGCGAGGATTATTACCAGATTCACCTCTTGCCAAAATTTTGAAAGAAAAACCCAGACCTCTAGATTTATGGGCAGTGAATTTAGAAGTAAATGAAAATGATTTAGAGAAATTTGGCTGTTTAGAAAAATCTGATTCTTTACCCAAAGTCAATTATAGTTATGAACTATATAATTGTCGTTCAACAATTAATAATTAACAACAAACAAAAATAGTGGCATTGAAAGAAGAGCAAATTTTAGATAAATTAAATTCTCTACAGACAGCAGATGAAGTATATATATTTGGGAGTTTAGAGAAAGTTTATGATGTTAATAGTCTCAATTTTCCAGTTTAAAATAACTATTTATGGCCGATCTGAGTAGAAACGGGCGGCGCAGAGTTTGAAGTTTTAGATTACTATCAGTTGCAGCGCCTGTTGTCAGTCAAGCCCGTAAGTTTCTTTAGGAATGAGAATTAAATAAAGTCCGTAATTTTTTTTTGTAGCTCGTATCATAGCGAGGTTAGGCAATTCAACTTATGTGAATAATAAAATTCTCATTCCTTACTGATTGCTCATAAACTCTCTAGTAGACCTAGGCGTAAGTTTGCCTACCTTTAATAATTACTTTATTGCTTTGATGATAAGTCAATTATATGGTGGCTTTATTCCCGCCATAGTCTACTATATTAATCTTTTTATTTAGATTTTTTTGAGTTGAGAAGCGTTTGCGTTTAAAAGTGTTTGAATTTAGGAGCGTTTGCGTTTTAATAAAGCTCCAAACCCTAGGGCTGTTAATGTGCCTAGGATGCTAATGGGTTCAGGGACAGCTTCAACATCTTGATCTTTTGCACTATCTGATAAGTTAAGAGTGAAAGTGGAAATTTCTTGTTCAGTAGAAGTAGTAACTGTAAACAGGCTAGTATCTTGATTAACAGTCCATAAATCATCAATCGAATCATATGTAAAAGCACTAGTCACTATATTTTCAATTGTTTGGGAGTTATTATCAAATACCAGGGAAAAGACATCATCACTGATTCCAGGTGTAAAACTAGCAACTACTTTTTGGTCTCGTACCAATGGATCACCAGATTCAGCAGGATCACTTTCTAAAACAACTTCAACAATTAGGTTATAGAGTGTAGTAGATGAATTATCCAAACTGATAGAATCTGAAAGTTTGCCTGTATCTCCAAGAGATAAATTTGTTCCAGATTTCAAACTAGGAGTTATTGATAGCTTTGGATCTCTTGGATTAATTTGATTCAAATTATTTTCATTACCTCTGACTCTAAAAATAATATTTCCATCTGCTATAGTCAATAGACATCTCCAGAAAAGAGGGAACAGGGAACAGGGAACAGGGAACAGGGCAGAATAATTGATAATTTCTGGATAAGAATTGATTTTATTTTTAATTTTTGGAGATGTCTAATAGACTAATAGGCCCACATTTGGGAGAGTTTGGGGGAGGATCAGGACAAACAGGGTTTACGAAAGCACTAGCTTTTGCAGATACATTAATCAGTCTTATTCCATTTTGTTCAACCACATCCCCTACTTTTTCATATACAACATTTCCAGCTGCTGTCGATCCATGATCGTCCGGGGCAAAAGATGATTGAAGTTCAACTCTGGGATTGTTTGCTGAGATTTTGCCTTGATCTTGATCTGTACCTCCCTCATGAGCACCCCAAAACCAGTTAGCTTGAACATCAAATCCAGTGGCATCACCGAAAAGTTTGGCCTCTCGTCCCCCATGTATCATCGCAGCTAGAATTTTAGAAGGGAGTGAAACCATGGCTAAACTAACAAAAAAAACAATCATAAATTGCGAAAACTGTTTCATAAATCTCTTCTCTTCTGTCTCTAACTTGACAATTATTTGAACACTTCCTCTAACCCCGCAAAGTAATCTTGGCGGAGTACTAGCTTGAAAAGTGCTATATTGCAACGCCACGTATGAATAGAGTTGCTGCGAGTTTAAGTCCTCAAATAACAATATTACAGTTCTGATGAAATTCAGATCGCTCACTTTTCTGTTCACTTTTGCGATCACTTACCTGTTCAAAATGTTCACTTACCCATTTGTGTTTTTACGGCTCACAAAGTAATTTGAGCTAAAATTTTTTTGACAAATTAGACACCTTAGATGTTGTTCTTTAGCTAAAGATATGTAGCAAAACATACAATATTCGCCTAATATTAGCCAAAAAGGTATCCGAAACCCTCATTCTTCCGTTCCATTATTATCTGAAATTATCTTGACCCACATAAATTAAATGTCCACCCCTGCCATGTTAGAATACCAATTACTATTGACTTTTTAGTTGTAATATGATATTAATTATTGCTGATTCAGCTCTAACTCTAATCACCGCCTGTAGTGGACTAACAAACCAACTCCAGCCCCAATTCCTTCTGCTATAGCAATACCAAAAGCAGAGAATCAACCTGTAGAGAAAAAAAACAGTGACATTCCCCGGAGCTTGAAAATTAGTTTAACCCTCAGCAATCCCAATGACTTAAAGATAAAGTCGGGGCAATTAGTAAAAGCTGGAGAAATTTTAAGCGATAGGGTTGAGGAGAGGCGATCGCCATTCAAATCAGCAGTGCTAATAGCTTCACCGAAAAAGTTATAAATTTGTCGGCTATTGACAATGAAACCATTGCTACCATTTAGCTCCGATAAATTGATGATTTGCGCCACTATCTATATTCCGTGACTAAGTGTGTTTAAATAGTTTTAAATTAGACTAATAATTTTGACAAAAATTATCCATACACTTGTAGCGAATTCCTTAGTTATAAACTAGTATTAATCTACAAATTAATAAGTTTTTTCACAGATAGTATTTAAGCTATTTAATTTTAGTCAACTCCTTAATCCTCATCACAACTAATTTACAAAATCTAACCCCCTCAATTAATCAACATTTGTTGTTAAACTTTGTTTCCTCTCCCTCAACTTCAACAATATTTCATCATGCACTTCCCGCGTAATCGGATATAAATAAGCCAACAATAATCCCACTATTAAAAACACAGTAGGCAACGGACCTATTGCCACCCGAACGGCAAAAAGTGCCGACTCTGGTTGAATGGGTGGAGGTGCCCCAGGAACAGTTTCAATAAAGCCAGCAATATCCAAAGCTATTCCTACTAAAAACAACCCAATAGCTAATCCCACCTTTTGCAAAAAAACCATAAAAGAATAAAAAATTCCTTCCCTTCTTTGCCCTGTATTTAATTCATCCAAATCAATTACATCTGGTATCATCGACCAAGGAACTAAATAAGCAGTTGATACTCCAACCCCTGCCATTACTGCTAATAAATACATCAAACCAACTTGTCCTGGCTGAATAAAAAATAACCCACCTTGAGCAATAATCCACAGACAAACACCCATAAAATAAACAGCTTTTTTTCCGACTTTTTTACTAATATAACTCCAGACAAATAACATAATTAAAGCAGTGCCTTGAACAGCAATCGCTACTTGCGGAAAACTAGCCTGTGGCAGTTTCATCCAGTCAACAACAAAATAGGGTAAAATAGAGGCTGTTAATTGTACTCCCAACCAAGAACAAAGATAAATTCCAATTACAAACAAAAACGGACCATTACTAAAAGCAACTCGCATTTGTTCAACAACAGGTAAATTGGTATTATTATTATCTCCTTCCTGTTCTTGATTAGCAGAAAGTGCTCGATGACGAGTACCAAAAAAACACACATATATAGGTACAACAGAAATTATTGCACAGACCAAACCTAAAACTATATATTGTTGAATTGGGTTATCTGGAAAAAGAGAAAAAATGAATTGAGCAATAAGCAAAGAAAAAATACTACCACCAATAGAAAAAGCAAACCGGAAGCTATTTAAACTAGTACGTTCATGGTAATCTTTTGTAAGTTCTGGAGTTAAGGCAGCGTAGGGAAGATTAACGGTAGTATAAGCAAGGTTAAATATAACAGCAATTATTACATAATACCAAAATAAAACCCATTGATTTGTACTAGGAACTATCCATTGTAAAAAGAAGAAAATACCAAAAGGAATAGCGCCATAAATCATCCAAGGATAACGACGACCCAAAGGGTGAACTGTGCGATCGCTCATCACTCCAATTATTGGGTCATTAATCGCATCAGAAATTTTACCAATCATCAAAATACTACCCGCTAAACCAGCAGGTAAACCAGCCACATTAGTAAAAAAATATAGCAGAAAAAATACCTGGATATTAGCGCAAATTGCCGGACCTAAATCGCCAGCACCATAAGCTAATTTTGTTGATAATTTAAGTTTTTGAGTTGAAGAAATATCTGTGTTCATATCCTCTAAATTTAGGTGTTAACTGTTAGGTGGTAGATAATAGCAATTTAATAAATGTTTGCTACAAATAGCTAGATTATTTCTTAGTAGTCAGGAGTTAGGAGTCAGAATGAATAGCTTTGATACCATTTATTAACTCATAATTTATCTTTTTCTCTTGGTGCGCGTTCCCTCTCTTGGTCAGCTACCAGGTGCGTCTGTCGCGCCCCGCGGGATCTGACCGCAAGCGAGCTGGCGTCGTCGCGGGGTCGCACCGCTTAGTATAAGGGAAATCTCCTGCACGTGTCTTTTAACTGCCCTGATTATTCGTAACATTCTTTTTCCAAATTAGTATAATTACGATGGAGACTTACCCATCACATATACTGGTAGGCTTAGTTGGAACGGATCTATTGAGAAATACTATAGCACCTACACAGAATTGATTACCTACTCTAATTCTCTGTAACCCATGCAGTAAAAAGGTTTCAATCTTAGAAAATATGCAATTATTTTTGTGTACCTGCTTAATTAACAAAAAGAATAATTTTAATAAGTACCTACACAGAATTGATTACCTAATCTAATTTCCTGTAACTCTTGCAGTAAAAAAGTTTCTGTGCGTGGAAAATGTGTAATTAATTTTGTTTACCTGCTTAGCTAAAAGCGAAGTATTTGATTATCAATTCTGGAGTCAAAAACCAGACTATTTGTTTTCAAATACTTCGCCCGATATCGATTTTGTCTTTTTAATAAAACCAGGTCGAATTGGGTTGAATAGTTCCCTAAAATATTTCTTACAAGATTTACGCAAAATTCTTTGTTTATAGAACCCATTTTATATCTATATAATTACCATAGTTAAGTCCGAACGGGCATTAATTTTGAGGAAAAATCTGCGTATTTTGTGGAATTTTTCTTTCTTCCTTGTTCCCTTTTCCCTCTTATCTCCTGACTCCTACCTACAAAAAATTAACATTCACAAAGATACGTTTAGGGGTTCTATATTTACCAAATAATTAAGGTTTAAATTCTATCTTTGGCTGCGCCACGGGCTATCGCCCTAAAAGAAGAAAGAAACTTTTTACTTTTAGTCAATCTTCATCTTTTCAACAATTATTAATTATCAATTATTAAGTGCTTAGGCAAAATTAATTACACAGTCCTCAATGTAATAATAAATCGCTGTATTCTTTTAGTCTAAGCTATTACAGCCTTTGTTGTTTTGTCTGTTGACAAGGTTACTAATTTTCCATGACTACTTAATTCTTAAATGTCGGTGCGTTGCAACGCTACTAATCAAGTTCCAGAGTTAATTCTGTATGACTTTATAGGGGCGGAATTTTAGACACGAAAAAATACTTAAAAAAATACTTAAACCGCACTCCATAAAATATTTACCGCCCCTACCAAGAACTTGTAACTATTTACCCAAACTTGATATCTCTAATTTTTTCAAGTACGATTAAGAACATTTCAGAATCAATTTAAAACCGGAAATCAATCAACCAAAGCGCCAAAACTCCTAACATACCAATACCCACCAGAATCGTCAGCACATAAGATTGACCTTGACCAGACACCCCGTACTTCAAACCTTGCCCACTAAAAATTGTCACCAAGCCAACCAAATTAACCACTCCATCAACAATATAACGGTCAATCCAAGAATTTAACTTTGAGATTTGACTGACTGGAAGCACTATAGTTAAATAGTACAATCGATCGATGTAAAAGTCATAAGCAAGCAAATCTTGGGCAAAACGCCAAGAAGCCTGTATAGGTCGAGACAAATTTCTATGTAACCCAATAATGCTACCAGCAATAACACCAAGCAAGCCAGATGAAACTAACAAGATTACAGCAACTAAATTAACATAACCCCAGTCCGACAAAAGCGATAAACGTTGCATCATTACAGGTGTCAGCAGAGTAACGATAATTAACGATACCATAGGTACAGCCATAGGCCAAGGAACTTCTGGTGTCCGTTTAGTTTTAGGTTGAGGAGCACCTAAAAATACCAGACGAAATACACGGGTTAAGTTTAAAGCAGTCAAGAAATTAACGAACAACAAAACAGGTACTACCCACGGATCGATAATCCAAAAAATATCTACACCCTCTCTCAAAGCCCAAAAACTACCCAAAGGTAATAATCCCACTAACCCTGCTGCTCCTACCAAAAAAGAAGTAGTAGTAGCTGGCATTCGAGACCATAAACCACCCATTTCTGTAATATCTTGACTATTAGTAGTCAAAATTACACCACCAACGCTCATAAATAAAAGTGCTTTAGCAATACCATGAGCCAACAGCAACAGCAAACCAAAACTACTCCACTGCATACCAACAGAAATAAAGACTAAACCCAGATAAGCACTAGTAGAATGAGACAAAGCTCGCTTCAGGTCAATTTGAGCCAGGGCAACCAAAGAAGCTCCGATCGCCGTTACCGTGCCGATGACAACCAAAGCATCCAACGCAATGGGAGCAATAATTAAAATCGGCTCCATTTGGATAAGTACATAAGCTCCGATAGAAACCACTACAGAATTTCGCAAAATGGAGGCAGGGTTAGGACCTTCCATTGCTTTATCTAGCCACAGATGCAGGGGAAATTGAGCGCATTTACCTACTGGCCCTGCAATTAAAGCCAAGCCTAATAGATTAGCTGTTAACGGAGAAAGCTCTACAGTTTCAGCCCACTTGTAAAGGTCGCTAAAATTCATGCTTCCTGCCAAAGCCGAAACTGCAACGACTCCCATTAGCAGCAGCACATCTCCTACCCGTTTAGTTAAAAAAGCATCTCTAGCTGCTGTGACAACCAGGGGTTGAGCATACCAAAAACCTACTAACAGATAAGTAGAAAGGGTGAGCATTTCTAACAAGGCATAGGTAAAGAACAAAGAGTCGCTGATAGTCAAACCAGCCATCGCTGCCTCAAAAAATCCCATTAGTCCAAAAAACCTGGCTAGTGCCCAATCCTTTTCTAAATATCCGAGAGCATAAACTTGGGCCAGTAAACTTAGAGTTGTTACAACTTCCATTGCCCCAACTGTTACTGCTGAGATATTGATGGCAAAGGATAGGTCGAGGTCTACAGTTTGTAACCAGTTGAATATAATTTCTCGTGGTTGCTGGCTCCAGACAGCTCGATAGACAATAGATCCATGAATAAAAGCCAATACTGTCATCAACAGATTAAAGTAAGCTGCTGGCCGTGGCCCGGTGCGCCGGATTATTCCGGTTGACCATGGGAGAGTTAAAATTGCTCCAATTAAGCCATAAATAGGTATCCACCAACAGTTTTGAGTGAGAAACTCAATCATTGCTTGAAATTACCCCTAAATTTTATATATTTACCTTCAGTGTTAAAGATAAATATATACATACTGTTACTATAGGTTCAACTTATTATAAGTATAAATACTTGATGTTTTTTACTAACATTGGAGATTAATCCAAAAGTAATAAAAAAAATTTTAGGATTTTGACTAGAAGATAGAGGATCGCCGACTTCAATAGAAGTGGAAAGACTTTAGTCCAATAGGATTTATTTTTATAAATAACTTCGATAATGAATTATGATGATAGTTGCTATTGTCAACGAGGCCATGTTTCTCTATGCTTGAAATATAGCATTAGATAGATTTGATGATAAAATTGGGCATTCCCGTCCAAACTATCTAGAGACACTTGCGTCGATGCTGATTAAATTAACTTCTGTCAAGAGGAGACAAAAGAATGCCAATTGCGGTAGGAATGATTGAAACCAGAGGGTTTCCAGCAGTAGTAGAAGCTGCTGATGCGATGGTTAAAGCAGCTAGAGTTACTCTAGTGGGTTATGAAAAAATTGGTAGCGCCCGTGTAACGGTAATTGTCCGAGGAGATGTATCAGAAGTACAAGCTTCTGTAGCGGCAGGGGTGGAATCAGCTAAACGAGTTAACGGCGGTGAGGTAGTATCAACTCATATCATTGCTCGTCCCCACGAAAACTTGGAGTATGTCCTGCCAATTCGATACACCGAAGAGGTAGATCAGTTCAGAACTTATTAGCCTTGCTAATTTGAGGTGGTGAGAATTACTTTAATATTTCAGGGCAATCACGACTATATAGATTGCCCATGGTAGGGGAAAAAACCCAAATCGATCTTTGGTTAGATCGAATTAGAGGGCAGACTCATAACATCTCAAAAATGTCAAGAAATTCTCATTTACAAATGAATCGACCACGAAGCTACGACAACCCCGAAACTGCCACAAAACCTTAGAAGGTGATACTGCTTTGCACCACCTATGCGTTTCATCTCACCCATCGAAACGCCTTTGATTTTGTGATTTTGGTTAGTAGTGGAAGTAGCCAATAGTCGGGGAAAAGTCGATATATAGACTAGAAAGTAAAAGATTCAATAAAATAATATCACGGAGTAAAAAAAATGTCAATTGCCGTTGGAATGGTAGAAACCCTGGGCTTTCCAGCAGTTGTAGAAGCAGCAGATGCAATGGTGAAAGCTGCACGAGTCACCCTTGTTGGGTATGAAAAAATTGGTAGTGGTCGTGTAACTGTGATCATTCGCGGAGATGTATCGGAAGTACAAGCTTCAGTAGCAGCAGGAGTTGATAACATCAAGCGGGTGAATGGAGGCCAACTTATGTCAACCCATATCATCGCTCGCCCCCATGAAAACCTAGAGTATGTTTTACCTATTCGTTATACCGAAGAGGTAGAGCAGTTTCGTGACAGCACAACTGCTGTTCGTTCAATAAATAGACCGTAGAAGTAAATTGATTTTAGATGGCAGGTTTTAGATTTTACCAAAAAGATAGTTCCTAAGAAGGCAAAAGTTGTCATATACATTCATATTCCTACCAGTGAAAGAGATAGCGAAAAGCAAATTTCCAGGTTCAACTCTAAAATCTAAAGTCTTAATTCATCTAAAATCAATGATTTGATTTAAAAAAATAATGCAAATTGCGAAGGTTCGTGGCACTGTTGTTAGTACTCTCAAAGAGCCTAGTTTAAGAGGAACAAAGCTACTTCTGTTGCAATTTATCGACGAGGAAGGCCATCCACTGCCAAAGTATGAAGTAGCAGCCGATAACGTAGGAGCAGGAACAGATGAATGGGTTTTGTTTACCCGTGGGAGTGCTGCTCGTGAAATCCAAGGCAAAGAACTACTTCCTGTAGATGCGAGAGTAGTAGCGATTATTGACACCATCACCGTTGACAATCGCAGCATCTATGCGAAAAAAGATCAATATCGTTGAACAGTCCATTAACTACCAATAGGTTGAACTGTTGGATGTTGAAATCTTGAACTGCAAGACATTTACCTAATACACCAACACCCAACATTTAACTTAAGGAGGAAAAAAATATGCCACACCGCAATGAAGCGGCTCCACCGACCCCCTGGTCAAAAGACTTGGCGCAGCCAAAGATTGATGAGACAGCTTACGTTCACTACTGTTCTAACATAATTGGAGATGTTCGTATCGGCTCTCATGTATTAGTAGCTCCCGGTACATCAATTCGCGCTGATGAAGGTACTCCCTTCTTTATCGGCGCAGGAAGCAATATCCAAGATGGAGTAGTCATCCACGGTTTAGAACAAGGAA
Organism: Microcoleaceae cyanobacterium; assembly: GCA_049647275.1. GTDB lineage: Bacteria > Cyanobacteriota > Cyanobacteriia > Cyanobacteriales > Microcoleaceae > JASJEE01. The sequence continues at coordinate 21,062 of JBARXI010000115.1, read as the reverse complement.
GAGTAGTAGGAGATGATAACCAAAGCTATTCTGTATGGATAGGTAAAGATGTTTCTATCACCCACAAAGCCCTAATTCACGGCCCCTGCTATATCGGGAATGACTCTTTTATCGGCTTTCGCTCTACAGTATTTAACGCCCGTATTGGTGAAGGCTGTGTCGTGATGCTTCACGCTCTGATCCAAGACGTAGAAATTCCTCCAGGTAAGTATGTACCTTCAGGAGCAATTATTACAAATCAACAGCAAGCAAACCGTTTGCCAGACGTACAACCAGAAGATATGGAATTTGGCCATCATGTGGTTGGAATCAACGAATCTTTACGACAAGGTTATCTCTGTGCGAGCAATGTCTCCTGTATTAACCCTATAAAAAGTGAAATGAATAATTACGGTAACGGTAACGGTTACAGTTACAAATCTTCTGTACCAGCAACTGGCTCTTTAAGCCCAGAGGTAGTTGCTCAAGTAAGGCAGCTAGTATCTCAAGGATACCATATTGGCACAGAACACGCTGATGCTCGTCGCTTCAAAACTGGTTCCTGGAAAACTTGTTCTCCAATTCAAAGCAAAAATCCCTCAGAAGTATTAGGAGCTTTAGATGCTTGTATCGAGGAACACGCTGGAGAATATGTACGTTTGTTTGGTATTGACCCCAAAGCCAAGCGCCGAATTTCTCCAATTATGATTAAACGGCCTGATGGCAAAAAAATTCCTCAAAAATCGACTACTGGTAACTATAGTGTTCCCGCTGCTTTTGGTGGTCAACCTGCTACGACAAATACTACAGGATTAACTCAAGAAGTTGCAGAGCAAGTAAACTCCTTGCTATCTCAAGGATACAAAATTAGCACTGAGTATGCCAATGAACGTCGCTTTAAAACTAGCTCTTGGCAAAATGGTCCGACTATTTCACAAACCAGTACCTCACAAGTATTACCAGCCCTAGAACAGTTTTTGGCAGAACATACTGGTGAATATGTACGTTTGATTGGTGTTGACCCTAAAGCTAAACGTCGTGTTGTAGAAACATTAGTTCAACAGCCTGGCGATCGCCCAATTACTAATAAGCAATCTGATGCCGCTTCTCACACTGCTCAAGCCCCTGCATATAACCACGGCAGTGCGCTAAATACAGGATTAAGTCAGGCAGTTTTAGCTCAAGTCGGTTCATTATTTAATCAGGGATATCGCATCAGCATCGAACACGCTAATGCACGTCGCTTTAAGACAGGGTCTTGGCAGAGCGCTCCGATATCTGCAAATACTACTGCACAAGCAATAGACGAATTAGAAGTGGCTTTGGCAAAATATCGTGGGGAATATGTACGTTTAATTGGCGTTGATCCCGCTGCTAAACGTCGAGTGTTGGAAGTATTGATTCAGGAGCCAAATGGCAAACGCCAAGGATTTGCGACACAAGCTACTACTTCTGGAACTACTTCCAATGGAGTAAGTAATAGTTATCAACCTCAACCTCCTATTTATCGTACTGCTCAAGCTCCTGCACATAGCCACGAAAAAGCGCTCAACACCGGATTAAGTCAAGCAGTTTTAACTCAAGTAGGTTCATTATTTAATCAAGGATATCGCATCAGCGTCGAACACGCTAATGCACGTCGCTTTAAGACCGGCTCTTGGCAGAGCGCTCCTATGTCCGCAAATACTACTGCACAAGCAATAAACGAATTAGAAGTGGCTTTGGCAAAATATCGTGGGGAATATGTACGTTTAATTGGCGTCGATCCCGTGGCTAAACGTCGGGTGTTGGAAGTATTGATTCAGGAGCCAGATGGCAAACGTCAAGGATTTGCTACACAAGCTACTACTTCTGGAACTACTTCCAATGGAGTAGGTAATAGTTATCAACCAGCTCCTCTTTATAGCAGCAGTGTAACAGCTACTGGAGTGGGTAATAGTTATCAACCAGCTTCTATTTATAATAGTAGTGTTACAGCAACTTATAGTACCCCGAAGCTAACTCAAGAGATTGTAGAACAAGTTCGCTCTTTGATTTCAAGTGGCTACAAAATAGGTACAGAGTATGCAGATAAGCGTCGCTTCAAGACCAGCTCTTGGAAAACTGATACTCAAATAGATGCCAAACGTGATGTTGATGTTTTCCCAGCTATTGAGGAGACTCTAGCTCAACACGAGGGAGAATATGTCCGCTTGATTGGTATCGACCCTCAAGCTAAACGCCGTGTTTATGAAATGATTATTCAGCAACCTAACGGTAAGGTTAAGTAAGAAACAAAATTAGAAAGTCAAAAGTTTAGGTTGTAACTTTTGACTTTCAGTCCGATAGTTGAAAGGAGTATTTATGCAGTTCACACCACTACCACCTATTGATAATACTGAACCTTTTGTTAGTGGTGATGTAAAAATTGAGTTGAGTGTTGCGCTCGGATCTGGTGTCATTCTCCAAGCTGCTTCTGATTGTCAGATAGTTATTGCTACAGGAGTTTGTATTGGTATGGGAGTTATTCTTCATGCTTACCAGGGCAACATTGAAGTGGAGTCAGGAGTTACCATTGGTGCAGGAGTTTTAGTGGTTGGTAAGAGTAAAATAGGGGCTAATGCTTGTATTGGTTCAGAGGCAACGATTATAGAACATGATGTTGAACCAAATCAAGTTGTACCGCCGACTTCTATTATCGGAGAGTCTGGACGACAAATCTCAGAAAACTCTACTACAGCTTTATCTCAATCTCCATCTCAACCTCTATCTCAAACGGCTGTAACGCCAAACATAGCAACCACTACTAACAGCAATGATGATTTTTCAATAAATCAAGAATTAAGCAGTAGTTCTGAATTTACTGAAGAAAATCCTCTTCACAAGAGTACTTTTATTCCTCCAGTTAATCATCAAAAATTAACCAGTAGTTCTGAATTTACCGAAGAATCTCTACCTCACAAAAGTACTTTCATTCCTCCAGTTAATCATCAAGGATTAAGCAGTAGTTCTGAATTGAGTGAAGAATCTCTACCTCAGAAAAGTACTTTCATTCCTCCAGTTAATCATCAAGGATTAACCAAAAATTATCAATTTTTTAAAACAAACGAACCGGAAAATAATAATTCTAATTCTTTAGTTAATCAAGAATTAACAAATACTTCCTCTCCATCACCAGAGCAAGAAGAAAATAAAAATGAAGAGGAAAGTAAAAATGAAATTGAGCAGGCTAAAACTCAACTACAAGAAGAAGCACCTAAAACCACTAAGACTCCAATCTACGGACAAGATTATGTAAATAGGATGATGAAAACTTTATTTCCTCATAAAAATTCTCTTAGCTCTCCTCCCGACGAAGAAGATTAGAAAAGTAATAGTGAGAAAGGAAGTACAAAGGCAACAGATGCCGAGAGCCATAGCAATTTTTGTTACTGTTTATTAATGGTAGTTGAGATAAACTAAAAAATCTAATTTAGAGCAGGATATTTGTAGGAGACAAACAGCGATTGGATAGTTGACAATATAACTATTTTTTGATATTAGAGGGCTTGCTAATTTCAAAAAAAATATCATATAATATAATTTAATAAATGTAGAGATCTAACTGACAAAACTTTACTATCATCCAGGGACAAAAGATTATTCAAAGTCCCTTTCAAGTAAAGTCCAATCAGGTACAATATATTAATTTCTATTTTTGATTTCATATAAAAAAAATGCCTGAAGTAGCCCTAGAGACCATCAGCTAGAATTTTGAAGAGAGTTTGGGTGGGTTCACTGCTACGCCGAAGTAAAAAGGTAGAAAATGAAAAGACAAACCCATAATAACCATAATCTAGAGTCTCTTGAATCCCCAATCAACTTTGGAGATTCAGCTCTTGGTTTAATCACAACTAGGAGTTTTCCTGCCATAGTTGGTACTGCTGATATGATGCTCAAGTCATCAGGAGTCATTCTAGTTGGGTATGAAAAAATTGGCAGTGGATATTGTACAGCAGTAGTGCGTGGTGGTATTGCGGATGTTCGCTTAGCTATAGAGTCTGGAGCAAAAACAGCGGAAGAATTTGGACAGCTTATTTCTCATACTGTCATTGCTAGACCTTCAGCCAATTTAGAAGTTATACTACCTATTGGTAGTCTTTTATTTCAATTGTGTCAAGGTAGAGTATCAGCTCAGTTTAAAAATCAAGCAGTCGGTCTGATAGAAACTCGTGGATTTCCGGCAATGGTGGGAGCCTGTGATGCTATGCTTAAAGCTGCTGAAGTACAGTTAACTTCCTATGAGACTATAGGGGCAGGTTTATGTACGGCTATTATCCGAGGTTCGGTTTCTAATGTAGCAGTAGCTGTAGAAGTAGGAATGTATGAAGCAGAAAGAATTGGAGAGTTAAATGCTGTAATGGTAATTCCTAGACCATTAGACGATCTAGAAAGAACATTACCTGTAGCGGATAGTTTAATTCAAGAAAAACCTGAACCTCTACGTCTACCTATGGCAATTACAGAAAAGGAAAAAGAGCTTGTGAGATTGCCAGATTTTGCCGAACTTCCTGTACCGATGAAAGAAGAAGTACCCGTCGTACCGATGAAAGAAGAATTACCCGTACCTATGAAAGAAGAAGTAGAAGATAAATAATATTAACCCTAGCTAATCACTTATCACAATATTATTGCCAGGAAAATGTTGATAAAGTACTTTCAAAGAAAGGAAAATATAGCAATTTTTTTTTGAAATTGCTATACTTGGGTTTGATATTTATAAATACTAGAAGTTGGAGTTAGTGTTGACTACTCCCCGGACTTAAGTCACGGAGATTCTAAGTAGATACTACGCAACAAGATAAATCCGTGTTGCTTCGTCTATTCTTAGCTGACCAAAGATATATTCTGATGTCGGACAATTTCATTGTGCCCCTACACAGTCGGCTAAGGCTAATGCCTAGCGTTCTGCTTACTTTTTGTTGATAATAGTAGCACAGGACTACTTTAGTTGTCTAGTCTAAACGACTCCCTTGTTTTCATCCCCCGGATAAAAGACGGGGGCCTTCAACGTCGCTTTTCAGTAACACTAACGGCGTTCCTCAACCTTCCCCAAAAATACTGCAGATTTCTGAAAGAGCTTTAGTGCAACAAATTGATTGCCAATAAACCTGTAAATAAGAATCCATCTTTTGCCAACTCAAATCACTCTAATTGCCTATCATCCATTCAGGTTTATTGCTTACCCTGCTTCTAGATCGGTGTAGTTCTGGGCCATTATCTTTTCAAGTGTTTATAAAAATTGGCTAATTATTTAGAACTATAACCTAGAGTTAACAAGCAAATTGGGCAAAAACAATAAAATCTAGGTTTGTCAAATGTTAATATAAAAGTATATTAACTGAAAAATTTAAAATTAGCTTGCTGAGAACTGCTACTCAAAAGTAGAAGCAACTCTGGCAAAAGGAAATATTTGATTGCAAACTATGAGTCTATTAGAGTCTCAATGGCAACATTTCTTTGTAGACACAAACAACATCCGTCTACACTGCGTTACTCAAGGTGAAGGAGAGTTAGTGATACTCCTCCATGGATTTCCCGAATTTTGGTATTCTTGGCGCTATCAAATCCCAGCCTTAGCACGTCATTTCAAGGTTGTAGTACCAGATTTACGGGGCTACAATGATTCAGATAAGCCAGATAGTGGCTACGACCTAGATACCCTAGCTGCTGATATTCAAGGACTAATTGAACGTTTGGGTTATGTTAAGGCTCACATTGTGGGCCATGACTGGGGAGGTGCGATCGCTTGGCATCTGGCCCAAAAATTTCCCAAATCACTTAACCGCCTAGCAATTTTAAATGCAGCCCATCCTCAAAAATTTATGCAGGAATTGACAGGAAACTTAGATCAACTGCGACGTAGTTGGTATATATTAGCTTTCCAAGTTCCTGGTATACCAGAATGGCTGATTCAACAAAATCTAGGGGAATTTGTTAAGGGCATTTTCCAAGGACAAGCTATTCGCAAAAGTGCTTTTACTTCAGAAATCACTCAAATTTATCAAGCAGCTTTAGAGAAACCAGGAGCATTAGTAGCAGCGCTCAACCACCATCGGCAATTTCTTTTACCTCAAAACTGGATTAAAAACTTCAGCTATAAACCACCGCTTATTACAGCACCTACCTTAATTTTGTGGGGTAAAGAAGATTCACTGTTAAGCCAAAAATTAACAGAAGGTTTAGACAGACTAATAGCAGCTCCTTTTTGGCTGAAATTGATTCCCGACTGCGGTCACTGGATTCAACAGGAAGTACCCCAAACAGTTAATCGAGAGTTACTTGATTTTTTCCGAAATTAAAAAAAAATCAGCCAAAACCTAAGTTAAAACCTAAGTAGAAAAGATAGTTGCGTAAGTAAATTTTCCAATTAAACCTTAATGCAACTATCAACTACTTGTTAACAAATCAAGGCAAATTACAAATTCAAAGTTATTCTTCCTCTATTGTAATTTCCTCTTCAATGTCTTCGTCTTCAATGTCCTCTTCAATGTCTTCGTCTTCAATGTCATCCACTTGACCCACAGAATTAGCAGAAACAACAGCTCCTTGCAATAATCTTGCACGGACTTGCTCTTCAACCTTTTGCGCAAACTCAGGATTTTCTTCCATATAGATAATTGCTTTTTCTCGACCTTGAGAAAAATTACTACCTTCGTAGCTATACCAAGAGCCTTTGCGTTTAATCACATCTGTCTCTTCAGCTATGTCAATAATGCAACCTACATTAGAAATTCCTTTGCCGAAAATAATATCAAATTCTGCGATGCGGAAGGGAGGTGCAACCTTATTTTTAGCAACCTTTACCTTAGCACGAATACCATATTCCTCCGAACCTTTTTTCAGAGTTTGTATCCGACGGATATCAAGTCTTACAGAAGAATAAAACTTAAGAGCATTACCGCCAGTAGTAGTTTCAGGACTACCATAAACGATACCTATTTTTTGTCGGAGTTGGTTTAGGAAAACCACAGTACAAGCAGATTTACCAATATTACCCGTAATTTTCCGCAAAGCTTGGCTCATCAAACGAGCTTGCAGACCCATATGGGAATCTCCCATATCTCCCTCTATTTCAGCTCTAGGTACTAGTGCTGCTACAGAGTCAATCACCACAATGTCAACCGCAACAGAACGAACAAGTTGATCCACAACTTCCAGGCCCATCTCTCCAGTATCAGGTTGAGAGACTAATAGATTTTCAATATCTACCCCTAGTGCAGCAGCATAAGTGGGGTCTAGAGCGTGTTCGGCATCCACAAAAGCTGCTACTCCACCACTCTTCTGAGTTTCTGCGATCGCGTGTAAGGCCAGGGTAGTTTTTCCGGAACTTTCTGGCCCATAGATTTCAATCACTCTACCCTTGGGCAACCCACCTCCCAATGCTAAGTCCAAAGTCAATGCCCCACTAGGGATGGTTTCCACCTTCATACGGGTGGAGTCTCCCAAACGGACAATAGACCCTTTACCAAAACTTCTTTCTATATTTTTCAGAACTGAATCTAAAGCTTTTTTCTTTTCTTTATCTGTAGCTGAAGCCATTCGTTTTCTTTCCCAACTTAAACTAGACAATGGCTACCCAGGTGGGTATATGTAGTTTCGCACATTGCCTATAGTAGCATTTTAATTTTTCTATTATTAATAGATACACATGAAATATTATTAAGCTGTATTTTTATCGTATTAATTATATTTTTATCGACTACATTTTTTTTTATTTGTAGCATCATTTTAGACATTTGCTAAAATTAACACATTTACCGGATCGTTTACGGCAGTTATTTGTGCTATCTTATACCCATACCCATAACTCACAAAAAAAAATTATTTATTATATGTAAAATACTACTAATACCTAATTATAATATTTGGGCAAAACTCAAAACTTTACAGTACCGGGACTAAAAAACATTTACGCTCTACAAGTCCCTAAATTACTCATAAATAGACCAGAAAAAAATCTTTAACTGAATAATATATCGGGAAAAATCAGACGTTATTTTTATTCAATTTTTGTTAAAGTTTTAATTAATCTTAGAAATGAAGATTTTACGATCCACATCTAAACAAATTGAATTGCCTAAGCTAGCTATTATGTGAGTTATAAAAAAAGTTATGGATTTTATTAAAATCTTAATCTTTTAAGGAAGATATCAGACCTTTAAATGATATTTTCAACTTTTTTATAGCTAAGTAAATACTCGTTCGGCAGACTATAAATCTTGCTAAATCAAGACATTCTAGTAAATATCAATTATTAACATTTTATGAATATAATCCCCACAAATATTCCTTTCGTTGACCTAAAACTCCAGCATCAACCACTAAAAATAGAAATAGAAAATGCGATTCAGACAGTATTAGAAAAAGGAGATTTCGTACTTGGTCAAGCAGTAGAGAAATTTGAGACCTCATTTGCCACAGCCTGTGGAGTTAAATATGCCATTGGAGTTGCCTGTGGCACAGATGCCATAGCTCTCGGTCTTAAAGCCTGTGGTATTGGTGAGGGAGATGAAGTAATTCTACCAGCTAATACCTTCATTGCAACTTTAATTGGAGTGCTTCACGCTGGTGCTACCCCAGTGCTAGTAGACTGTAATTCTGAAACAGCCTTGATAGACTTGGCAGCAGCTCAAAAAGCTGTTACCTCTAAAACTAAAGTCATATTGCCAGTACACCTATATGGTCAAATGGTTTCTCCTGGTGAACTACAGAATTTTGCTCAGGCTAACAATTTGATTATATTTGAAGATGCAGCTCAAGCTCATTTAGCACAAAGAGAAGGTTGTTGTGCAGGAAGTGTGGGTACTGCTGCTGCATTTAGCTTTTATCCAAGCAAAAATTTAGGTTGCTTTGGTGATGGAGGAGCGCTCGTCACTAACGCTCCGGAAGTGGCAAACAAAATGCGAAGTCTACGTAACTATGGAGCGCCTCGTAAATATGTCCATGAGCAACTAGGTACTAATAGTCGCTTAGATACAATACAAGCAGCTATACTTAATGTGAAGCTTCCTTATCTATCAGGTTGGAATAGCGATCGCCACAAAGCTGGCCAAAAATACGATACCCTCCTCAGCCCAATGAAAGAGAGAGGTATTATTCCGGTGAAGAATCTCAGTGGTAGTGGTCACATTTATCATTTATATGTGATTCGAGTCACCGACGAATCTCCTATTAACCGGGATATCTTAAAAGAGAAATTAACAGCAGCAGGTATTTCTGTTGGCATTCATTATCCTATACCCTGTCATCTACAACCAGCCTACCAAAAGTTAGGCTACAAAACAGGTGATTTTCCTAATAGTGAAATGCTCAGTCAACAGATTTTATCCTTGCCAATGTATCCAGGAATTAGTGAAGAACAAATTAATTACGTTGTTCAGACTATTAGTCAAATTATCAACAAATAACTTTTTATTTCAGATTTTTTAATTCAGGGTGTTTACCAAAAATTATTAGCTACAACTCATTTAGTTAACCAATCAAATTAAATGGCATATAAATGGCTTGATTCAAGAGGTTAAAAATGGAAAGATTATTAGACATCTGCGAAAAAGATATATTTTTTTAGGACCGGGAAACAGGGAACATGGAAGATATTTTGAGCAAAAAGGAAAGGTGCGAAAAATAATTTTGAGGGTAACTTTTACTTTTTTCAACTATCCGATGCAATGGTTAAATAAAAGCCTTGTTTATTTTATGGAGATGTCTATTGTTCTGTGTCAATAAGTTGAGATGATTCACAGCTTAAAGTTGTTGAATTTTTAACTTCCATAAAGTCTCATACTCTACTGCCATGATTTACCTAAATAAAACTAATAAATAAATATGCAAAATCGCCAAAAATTTTCCCTAGCTCTTGAACCATACTTACTAACAGGAGCGATTTTAGTCCTAATATTATTAATGTATGCTCCATTAATAATTTATTGGTACGATGGCTGGCTAAATAAAAGTATCAGTATAGAACATGAATATTTTAGTCATGGAATAATAGGTTTACCTTTTGCTGCCTATATTGCTTGGAATAATCGTCAAAACTGGCAGAAATTACCAAATATTTCTCATATATTAGGAGGAGTATTATTAGGAATTGCAGGAGTTTGGTATATAAGTGGTGTCCCGGATTTAATCAACTTATCTTTTCCGCTCACTTTGGCAGGAATTTGTCTTTGGTTTAAAGGAATTCCTGGCTTAAAATTAATGAGTATGCCCCTGTTATTTGTATTACTTGCGAGTCCCAATCATGTTCCATATTTAATTGAACCTTATGCCTTACCTCTGCAACAATTTATTGCTGGAGTTGCAGGATTTATTTTAACGCAATTAAATATGGATGTTACTGTGGAGCAAATATATTTATTTGTTGGGGGAAGAATTGTCGAAGTTGCACCCCATTGTGCAGGTTTAAAAATGCTATTTACCAGTCTATATGTTTCTCTAATGCTACTTCATTGGACTGGGGCGATAACCAATCGTACTAAGACTATTTTCTTAATTGTTAGTGCAGTGATAGTTAGTGTAAGTGCAAATATTATCAGAAATACTTTACTAACAATTTTTCATGGCACAGGTCAAGACGGAGCCTTTCATTGGTTACATGAATCATGGGGTGGTGATATGTATTCTGCCTGTATGTTAGGTTTATTAGTTATCATTATGAACTGGATAGATAGTAATTTTTCAACATCAGTTGATGCTCAAGAGCAGCCTGGTATAGAAAATTAAAATACCTATTTATTATTATCTGAGTAAAGTTGAAGAAGGAGTCAGAATACAGGAGTCAGAATACAGGAGAAAAATAGAATGGGGATTCATATCAAATCCGGATAATCAGTTATCGAAAACCTTCTGCATTCTAATCTTGCTCTTTCTCCTTCTCTTCTACCTTCTGCCTTCTGCCTTACCCTCATAATAAAGGTTCTATTTAAACCGGATTTATTATTAAACCTAATGAGGTAACAAGGTCCTCAAGAAATCTTTATTTTCATACTTATTCAGCAATTCCTGTCGGGGTAATTTCGGACCGAATGCTCCGCAAACATGATATAATTCATGTCCGGTTGAATACTTATAAATAAGCACAGAGGAGTCAGGTAGGGGAACCGTCGGATTGGCGAGGTAAAGGAGTCAGGAGGGAAGAAAAAGGAATAAAAAGAGAAGAAAAAAGAAAAAGAGGAGAAAGTTTTTCATCACTAATTATCAGGACATGAGATTACCACTACTCCTGACTTATTGCCCCTTTGGAGTGATAATTAAAAACATCAATTAAATTATCTAAAAAGTATGTTTGCCAGTTCAAAAAATCTGCAAAAATTTCAACTGTCACGACTGATATTACTAATATTTTTATTAATTGTTCTCATAGTTGGTGCTGCGCCTGGCTATATAACTGGAAAATGGTCGTGGAATAACACACCCAAAATTACAAATCTCAAATATTTAAGACAAATAAGAAAAGAAGGATTAACTATTTCTGACTGGCAAACAACATCACATCAACAAATATCAATTGCCGATCATAAATGGTTGCTACAAAAAGTTGAAAATGACAATCAATCTGCAATTTTATTACTTTTAACTCAAAACGGACCAAAAGACCAGCCTCAAGTAGAATGGATGGATATAAATGGGTTCAATCGTTGGAAAACTGATTCCCACAACCGAGTTAGCTTTACGTTAGAATCATCAGTAGATGAGAGTGTAACTACAAACTTACCGAAGCAATTAATATCAAATATAAACGCTAGATTCTTTCGGGGCTGGACAAATCAACAAACTTATGCAGTAATGCAGTGGTATGCTTGGCCTGGAGCTGGAAGTCCAGAACCAGGTGATTGGTTTTGGAACGATAGATTAGCCATGATATCTAACAACCGTTTGCCTTGGGTAGCGGTAAGTATTTTACTTCCAATTGAACCTTTAGCAGATATTAACCCGTATCTGCCACAAGTCAAATCTCTAGGGCAAAAAATTCAAGCATCAATAGTCAAACAAGCATTCAAATAATCTTTAAATATAGCAATCCTAAATAGGTTGTGACAAATCAAAAAGTAGATAAAAAAGCTGGAACTCCCGCCTGTTCCCAGCTCCGGTGTTCCCTGTTCCCTAAAAGCGGTAAGATTTTTATACACAAATAAAATAGGATTGCTATATCACATACCAAAAATAGTTAACTTATCTATTTATCTGGAGTGAATCAAGTTAGGTTGGTGTCAATAAACTTTACTAAAATTACGTAAAGATTCAGGTATTAATTCTCTCTTTTCTAGGATAAAAAAACCTTTGAGTTAATCCTATACGTTTTCATACCATTTACTTACTTCTAATATGGCAATTAATAATAATTATCCCTCGTGTTTTCTGGGACTTGTGTCTCTCAAATTAGATTAAGTACTTCTTCCTGGAGAATTAGCATAAGGAGAGGTAATTATTAATTGTTAAAAGCTAAATTTTATTCACAAAGACTAAAACTTATCTGGGAAAATTTATTGAGACAAAACAACTTCAAAACTTATGATTAACGACAATTCTCGAAAGTTTATTAGTTTATCCTTAGTCAGTTTTTACTATAGCGCGATCGCAGTCTCCTATATAGCTTTAATTTTCCCCAAAAGCGCTCATGGACAAATTCAATTACCCAATAACTCTCAGCAAAATATTTCACAAACTAACATTAAATCTCCATCCATAGGTTCTCCACCCTTAAATCCAAATTTTGATTCAGACCCAGACTTACGATTGAGCCGTTACTTACTTGGCCCAGGAGATCAACTTTCGATTCAAGTCCAAAGATTTCCCGACCTGAATGTGGGTGCAACTATTGGCCCAGAAGGTACCATTCAAATACCTCTAGTGGGAACTGTGCTGTTGCAAGATTTAACAATATTAGAAGCAATAGCAAAGATTACCTCAGAGTTAAATAAATTTATAATTAATCCAGAAGTCTCCATCTCCTTATTAGTTCAACGTCCTGTCCGAGTCACGATCGCCGGAGAAGTTACAAGACCAGGCTATTATCCAGTAGGAGGAAATTATCAAATTTCAGATGCTCTGAGTGCAGCAGGTGGTACTACTTTTATGGCAGACCTACGAAATTTAGAGGTGCGTCGTACTTTAGCTGATGGTTCAGTAGTTACTCAGGGAGTTGATATTTTAACTCCACTACAACTCGGTGGGTCTCCTCCAGATTTGCGTTTAGAAGATGGGGATGTAGTAATTATACCTTACCAAACATCTATTAAATCTAAAGATAGCGATCGAGAATTGTTAACTAACTACAGTCAGGCAGGCCCTTTAGTTACTGGTATTATTACTGTGAATGGTGAAGTGACTCGGCCTGGTTATTATCCCGCAAATCAAGTATCTTCTGCTTTGTTAGCTGCTGGTGGTGCATCCCTAACTGCCGATCTGCGACGGATTTTAGTACGCCGGACATTAAGTGATGGTCGTATAATTGAGGAAACAATAGACTTATATACTCCGTTGCAAAATTCTACTGAGCTGCCGAATATTCCTTTAAAGGATGGGGATGCTGTGATTGTACCTACTTTAGAACCAGGGTCAGATTTTGGTTATGACCGCGATTTAGTTGGTAAGTCCACCTTGAGTCAACAACAGATTACTATTCGTATTTTTAGTAATCCTAATGATGCTCTGGCTACTACTAATCTCCCGAATGGTAGCAGATTAATAGATATTCTTAATGGTATAGCATTAGACTCGGCGAATTTAGAAGAAATTAATTTGATTCGATTTGATAAGGAAAAAAGGAAAGTAATTAGGCGCGAACTCAATGGTAAAAAAGCAATATTTGGCGATGTGTCTCAAAATATTTTACTTCAGAATGAAGATATAATAGTTATCGATCGCACCTGGATCGATCGCCTTACCAATCTATTTGAGAAGTATACACTTCCTATCAGAAGTTCTCTGGAATTCGTGCTGTTTTTCCGGTCTTTACAACAAGATACTTCTAATTTATTTTTTGGTGGGGGTGGTAATAATCGTGGAGGTAGGAATAACAATTAACGAATAATCAATAATTAGTCAATAATTAGGCTAAAAGTAGTTTAACAATTTTTTGATTGACGCAGGAGAATAATTTATGTTAGACCCCGGACAAATGATTAGAGATTTGGGATTTCCCAGAATTATTAACAAGGTCGTTTTTTTTGCCATTATCCCAACCAATTTTTGACAGTATCATTTCATAATGTGCAACTCAGAATAATTATCAACTAAAGTCAGTCAAGTCAGTAAATATATAATCAAATATATGCTCAGATTTGAAAAAAGTATCTAAAAAAAAACATAAATATAATTCAATACGGTTCAGATAAGACCAAAATTAATCCGATAGAAAAAGTAAAAAATAGCTTTGGCAAACAAATTTTTCTCCAACTCCTTAAATAATTAGTATTGATATAGCGTTTTTAAACCTTTGTGAGTTAAAGTTACAGCGTTTCCCGTTGTTATGAGGTACAAAATTTTAGGCTTGAGGGAACAGGGAACAGGGAACAGGGAACAGAAAAGAATAAAAACAACTGTACCTCATAGCTTCGGAAACTGCTGTATGTTTTTTAATTTCCTTTTCTTGTTTCCTTTTCCCTCCTCCCTAAAACCTAGAACTTTGTACCTCACTAGTATAATAATTGCTATATATACCTAACAAAATATTAAATAAGCTATCGTGCATTTTAACCACTTATTTGTTGCGTGCCTAATTAAAAGGAAAACTCTTATTACTACTGTAGGGGTAATTCATGAATTACCCCTACTTGGAAAATTTCTACCGAATGCTGCACTTTCCATGAATTACCCCTACTTGGAAAATTTCTACCGAATGCTGCACTTTCCATGAATTACCCCTACAGACGGGTAATTTTCTACCGAATGCTGCACTTTCCATGAATTACCCCTACTTGGAAAATAAATTCTTCTATTTATCAATAACAACTTAATTATGACTATACCAATTGTTAAACGTTATTTAATTGCTTTAGGGCTATACAAATGGGTAGGAGTAGCAACTGTGACCGTGGCAGTCGGTGTTTCTGGGATAGTTGCTTTGCAGCCTATTCCTGAAGCAGAACACTCAATTGCAGGTATACTCAGCTATATTCGTCCTCCCGTACTATTTTCTGAGACTGGTACTAAAATTCAAGATCAAGCACAGCTAGTTTCTGCCGAGCAGCTACTGAATGACGAAGTTCTAGAGAGAGTAGCAAGCGAGATGCTATTAGAAAAAAAGGAACTTAAAAAAGCTAAAATAAATCCCGACAAAAATAACAAATCATTATTATATGTTTTGTATCAAGATACAGACCCAGAAAAAGGAAAAGAAGTAGTAAACGAACTTTTGAAAGAAATAGTTCAGCAAAGTCGAAAAATTAATACTACTTATCAAAGAGCTATTATTGAAGAAGTAGAAAAACGTTTGCCCCCCGCTCTAGAAGAATTGAAAAAAGCTCAAAAAAACCTAGAAACATTTGAGAGAGAAGAAGAAGCTTTACTGGTGACATCTAGGGCTGCAGCTTTACCAGGAGCTATTACCGGTACCCGACAACAACAAACTCAGATTCAGCTACAATTGGATGGGGTAGAAGCTCAAATTAGCAGTTTAGAGCAACAGTTAGGACTAAATGCGGATCAGGCTTATGTAGCTCAGGCCCTAGCTGCAGATCCAATTATTGCTAGGTTACGAGTGCAGTTATTTGAGATAGAATCTCAGTTAAATCAGCTACTTCTAGACTTTCGCGATCAGTATCCGCCAGTAGTTGAGTTGCGCAGACAAAAACAGGTTGTAGAACAACAACTACAGCAACGAGCTGCAGAAGTTTTGGGCGGTAATGGGGTAGCAGCACCATTAAGAAAGGTAGATCAAATTCGAGTCGATGCTTCTTTAGATCCTGCAAGACAACAGTTGGCTCAAGCATTAATAGGTTTACAAACTCAGAGGGAACAGTTACAAAGGCAATTGCAAACAGCAATTAAAACTGAGAAGGAGTTGCAAGCTGAATACGCGACTATCCCCAATAAGCAATTAGAATTAACTCGGTTCCAAGAAGAAGTGGCTTTGAAAAAGGTTCGTGTTGATAAGATGCGGACTATTTTAGAAGATGCTGAGGCAGCAGAAGCTGAGACAATTAGTAGTTTAATGATCGCTCAAAAAGCAAATATTTTAAAAAAGGCTGAGGTCGTAGAACAAAATATGCCTTTGATGTTGGCGATCGGAGGATTAGCTGGAATAGTAGTTGGTGGAGGATTAATCTTTGTTTTGGGAATGCTTTCGGGCAAATACTATACTTGGCAGGAAATCAAAGCAGCATTGCTGGAAAAAGATGTGCCTTTGTTGGGTTTGTTGCCAGATGTAATGCTTTTAGAATCAGACCTGGAGGAAATGCCTTTGTTGCTAGAGTCTCATTCTCCTTATCTAGAATTTTATGAAAAGTTGCGGACTAAATTACAGCGTCAGAGCAATCAACCGGTGAAAGTTGTTCTATTTAGTAGTGCGGCAAAAGGAGAAGGGAAAACTTTTTGTGCTTATAATCTAGCGATCGCTGCTGCACGAGCTGGTAAACGAACTCTTCTGATGGAAACAGATTTACGTTCGCGTTCGCGGGTGAAATCTCTAAAAATTGCTCCTCATCCAAATAGTTCTGTTGAACCTCTTCGTTACTATGGCGATATGAATAACTGCGTTCAACAGGTTCCAGAAGTAGAAAATTTATATGTGGTGCCGAGCCCTGGACCGGTAAGACAAGCAGGAGGTACCATCGAGTCGAGCGAAATGCAGAGGTTGCTAGAAAATGCACGATATCGTTTTGATTTTGTGGTACTTGACTCTCCGTGCGTTAGTCAGAATAATGATGCTCTGATGTTAGAGCCTTACACTGATGGTATGATTATGGTGACTCGACCATATTATACGGTATCAGGTGTGTTCGCGGAGGCTTTGGCAGATTTGACAGAAGATGATGATGAAGAGGAATTAAGTAAATCTGGTCCGAATCTTTTGGGGGTTGTGGTTAATGGAGCTGAAATTCCTGTGGAATCGCCATTAGAATCATTCGCCGATCTAGATATCCCGGAAGCACAGATAAGTGACTCACCTAGAAGGTCTAGTATTGGAGCGGGAGCAGGAACAGCGACACGAATTCGTGGTTGAGTTTATTAATCTGGTCATATCAAATGATTACTTAATTTTAGTAGATTTTAGCAGCTATATTCAGCCCATACTCAAATATGAAAATATTCGATCGATTAGAATCCAATGTCCGTAGTTACTGTCGATCCTTTCCAACGATATTTACAAAAGCTTATGGCTCGACTTTAGAAGATGAAAAAGGAGTAAAATACATTGACTTTCTCGCCGGAGCTAGTAGCTTAAATTACGGACATAATAACCCTAAACTCAAAGAAAGACTATTAGACTATTTGAATGCTGACGGTATCGCTCACAGTCTAGATATGGCAACTGTGACAAAACGAGAGTTTCTTGAGGCATTTGAACGGATTATTCTCAAACCCCGACAATTGAATTACAAGATGCAATTTCCGGGACCCACAGGCACAAATGCTGTGGAAGCTGCTCTAAAAATTGCTCGTAAAGTGACAGGGCGACATAATATTATCTCCTTTTCCAATGGCTTTCATGGCGTGACTTTGGGTTCGGTAGCCACAACTGCTAATTCTTACTATCGAAATGCGACAGGAATTCCCAGTATGGGAGTGACGTTCATGCCTTACGATGGATATCTGGGTACAAATATTGATACGACCGAATATTTGGATAAAGTTTTGTCCGATCGCAGTAGCGGTGTAGATATTCCGGCAGCGACCATCGTCGAAACCGTTCAAGGAGAGGGGGGAATTAATGTGGCCAGTTATGATTGGTTGCGATCGCTAGAAACAGTCTGTCGAAAACATGATATCTTATTAATCGTTGACGATATTCAAGTCGGTTGTGGAAGAACTGGAACCTTCTTTAGTTTTGAGAAAGCAAACATTTATCCAGATATTATTACCCTCTCAAAATCTTTAAGTGGTTTTGGCCTTCCCTTCTCCCTGGTATTGATGAAACCAGAATTAGACTGCTGGAAACCGGGAGAACACAACGGCACTTTTCGAGGAAAT
This sequence comes from Microcoleaceae cyanobacterium, assembly GCA_049647275.1. Classification (GTDB taxonomy): domain Bacteria; phylum Cyanobacteriota; class Cyanobacteriia; order Cyanobacteriales; family Microcoleaceae; genus JASJEE01. The sequence goes on along the minus strand of JBARXI010000115.1, from coordinate 2,927 downwards.
AATTTAGCTTTTGTGACGGCTAAAGCAGCCTTAGAACACTATTGGCAGGATGATTCTTTTTCTATCTCTATTGAAAAAAAGGGAAAAATACTTCGCAGGCGTTTGGAGGAAATCGCCAAAATTACCGAAAATCAAGGCAAACAAGCATTATCTGTAAGAGGACGCGGAATGATTTTAGGATTGGATTGCCAAAATGGAGACTTAGCTAGTAAAATTACTACTCAGGCTTTTGAGAAGGGATTGGTCATCGAAACTTGCGGTTCCCAAGGCCAGGTAATAAAATGTCTCTCACCTTTAACAATTTCCGAGGAGGAATTAGAGCGTGGCCTCGATATATTGGCAGAAAGCGTCACAGAAGTAATAGATCGGATCGACCCTAAAAATAGCTAATAAAACCTTCAAACCCTAGCAGCTAGAGAAAGCAAGATTAAAATATTTTAACCAAATATTTAAGGAGAAACTAAGTATGGGAATTACAAAAAATATTTATCCCTCACGGATGAGTTCCAAACCAGATATTACGGAACGAAAAGAGCCAATTGTTTACAGTGAAAGTCTGCCACCAGCGTCCTTAACCCCAAAGCAAATAGAGTTTTATAATAACAACGGTTTTCTTTTTATTGAAAATTTTTTTAGTCCCCAAGAGGTAGAAGTTTTTCGCCAAGAAAGTGAAAGACTAGCGGCTAGGGAGGAAATTAAAAACTCAGAATATACTTTTACAGAAGTTGGAACGGAAATAGTCCGCTCTATTTTTTTTGTGCAACATCTTAGTCCTTTATTAGATCGCCTTTCTAGAGATAAGCGAATTCTGGATATAATCAATTATTTCGTGGGCGATCGCGTTTACATTCATCAGTCGCGGATCAATTTTAAACCAGGTTTTGCGGGTACTGGTTTTTATTGGCATTCTGATTTTGAAACTTGGCATATTGAGGATGGAATGCCACAAATGCGAGCGGTAAGTGCGATGATTTCTCTAACAGAAAATACGGAATATAACGGTCCGCTAATGGCAATTCCCGGTTCCCATAAAAAATTTATTTCCTGCGTAGGGGAAACTCCAAAAGATAATTATCAAGAATCGTTAAAAGAGCAAAGATACGGTTTACCCGAACCAAGCAGTCTCACCCAGCTTGTTGAAGAAAATGGAATCGTAACCTTCAAAAGCGCTCCTGGTTCTATCGTTTTTTTTGACTGCAATACTATCCACGGGTCAAATAATAATATTTCTCCTCATCCCCGCATTAATATCTTCTTGGTCTATAATAGCGTCCAGAATACTTTAGAAGAACCCATTGGTGGGTTAAAGCCAAGACCAGAATTTATTGCAGCGCGAGAAAATATCAGTCCTCTGACTCCAATTGTTCCAAATTACTAGTAAACTATTATTCCCTTGTATGAATTATACTTGCTTTGCTTCCCACAATGTCTTTGTTTAACAAACGAACTGTAGCCGATTTGGAATGGGTATTATTGTTCAAAAAGTACAAGCTGCTTTATGTCGAAACACCTAAAGCAGCTTGTACGAAAATTAGAACGTTATTGATCTTGCTTAACCGAGGTTATGAAGACCCGGAATTGGCGGAATTTTTGCAAACAACTAAGCCGGTGCCTTATTATCATTGGGAATTTGGGATTGTTGATAATTACAATTTGAGTAAACTGGAATTATTCGATGTTTTTAATTCGGATTATTTTAAGTTTACTTTTGTCAGAAATCCTTACGATAAACTGGTCTCTGCTTATAGTAATAAAATTCTGAAGCCTCATCTGCTTGGTAATGGTTACTACACCCGCATGGCAAAGCAAATAAAGGCGGAAATCAGTTGGCATCAATTACAGAAATCTAATTATAATTTAGGGATAGATATTTACAAAAGTATCGAGCATATTTTACCAAAAAAAAAGAAGCATAATTCAATAAAAAAACCAAAAGAAAATAGCACATCAAAAACTAAAACTACAGAGGATTATGACTACAAAAAGATTGCCATGAACATCGAAAAAGTTTACGGAAAAGAACCTCCGAGCAAGCCGATGGATAAATTTTTTGACAAAATTAAAGCCTGGTTACTTGACTATCCAGATTTAGATGGGATAGACCTGAACGAAACACCTGTTTCCTTCGAGGAATTTATCGAGTTTATTTGTAGCCAAAATGTTGAAAATATGGACGAACATTGGCAACCGCAAACCTATTATATGGGGTACGAATTTACTAATTATAATTTTGTGGGTAGAGTTGAAAATTTTGACAGAGATATCCAGTATGTGTTAGAAAAAATAGACGCTCCAGAATATTTGTATGGTCATATTGAAGGGAAAATGAATGTCTCCCCAAAACCAAAAAATAATCTTTGGACGGATGAGTTGGCAAACCGAGTATATGAAAAATATAAATCTGATTTTGAAACTTTCGCTTACGAGAGAGATTCCTACAAAAGGTAAAGGTATTTTTGGCAGTTTAATTAATAATAATTCTGGTAAACGAAGAAAAAAATAAGTTGATTATGAAAAACAAACTATCAACACAAGAGCTTAAAGAAGTTGAGTCAACCTTGCTTAGTCATCCTGAAATTGATGAAGCTTATGTCGAGAGCGATCGAAACCAAGAAAAAGAAAATAATCTGACTGCTTATATTGCTATTAAGGAACAAATAGAATTGTGGCCATCAGTTGGTGAATATTTTCTCTATGATGAATCAATGTATCTTCGTATGGCCACCCATCAAGAAAAAATAGAAAAATATGCTGAAGCTTTTAGAAAAGTCCTTACAGGAAAAACAGTTGTTGAGATCGGTCCCGGTTCGGAAGCAGTTTTGTCAATTCTTTGTCTTAAAGCAGGAGCAGAAAAAGTTTACGCAATTGAATATTTGCAGGATACTTATGAAAAAGCTCGTTCAAAGATCGAGTCTTTGGGACTTGAA
>JBARXI010000114.1:0-1784 GCA_049647275.1 Microcoleaceae cyanobacterium | reverse complement strand
ATGCTTTCACTCCTGCACTTGGAGGGAGGACTTGCACCTCATATGTAATCAGTTCTTACAGCAAATGAGCTGTAGTGACTGTCCCGCTTACCTTTCGGCTTGCTTTAAGTCAAACGAATCGCACTTAACTGATGCGGTCAGAAGTCCCACTATCTAAGGTAAGTTGAAGTTGGGATGAATCGTAGGTATTGATTGTGCCATTATACAAGAAATACTGGTATTCTAGTACCAAAGACCAATCTAAGTATTTAGTAAAAAACAGCATTGGTGAATCAAGCTATGAAATCTAAATTTGTCAAATATAAAATGCTTTTAAATTACGAGTTAGGCAATCGCCTTTTCAATAAAAATAATAGCCAAAATCACCAACGCCACAAAAAGTGTTTGCTATTGAGTACTTAAAATTTATAATTAAAATTTATCATTCCAACACTCTTAGCTAAAGAATATCAGCTAGAGTGTTGGAGTTGATAATTGAGTAAAATTATGATATTAATTATGTTTTACCTATATGTTTTACCTATAGTAGCCTCAGGATGAACTATCAACTTCTTTATTTAACCGCAGCAAAGAATTCTTTAGAATTTAACCGCAGCAAAGAATTCTTTAGACTTAACTGGATCGGGATTCATTGTTTTATCTCCTGGCTTCCACCCTGCCGGGCAAACTTCATCTGGGTGAGCTTGCACATATTGAATAGCTTGCAAACTGCGGAGGGTTTCATCCACATTACGACCAAAGGCCATATTATTAATCGTTGCGTGTTGGATAATGCCTTCCTTATCAATGATAAATAGGCCACGCAGAGCAACTCCTGCCTCTGGATCGAGCACATTGTAGGCAGCGCTAATTTCTTTCTTGATGTCAGATAGTAGTGGATAGTTTAGGTCACCAACACCACCAGACTTACGATCTGTTTGAATCCAAGCTAAGTGGGAAAATTCACTATCCACTGAAACTCCTAAAATTTCAGTGTTTAGTGACTCGAATTCTTTGTAGCGATCGCTAAAAGCCGTAACTTCCGTTGGGCAAACAAAAGTAAAATCTAGAGGATAGAAGAATAAAACTAAATATTTACCACGGTAATCAGACAGTTTAATTGTCTCGAATTCCTGATCCACTACGGCTGTAGCAGTAAAATCGGGAGCCTCTTGGCCCACACGCAGGTATTCGTCTGTCATGATTTGATTCTCCTTAAATTGACTTATTGATATCCTCCCGACACCTTTCATGTCGGCGACAGGCAAAATACTGTCATTATAGCGCACTAATTCCTAAACATTCTGATTTAGGTTTCTGTTTCCTCTTGCCTCCTCCGGAGGAGCTGCCCTAACAGAGGACTTTTCCTAGGTCATGCTCCGCAAACGCTAATATAGTACCAGCTTTCCAAGATTGACTATCTTCTGGTTTTACGGTTGCTCCACAGACTTTCACCGCTAGTCAGGCAACGAAAATATTAAATCTTTACTAATTATAATTATAGCATTTTTTTTTCAGCAAACTAAGGTATTTTTCGGCATTCCCAAAACTCCAAGTAAGTCGGCAAACCCAGCGATCGTCTAGCCCTAGCCTTATGGGGTGCGATTCGTTTGACCTAAAGCAAGCCGAAAGGTAAGCGGGACGGTTGCTACAGCCCCGAAGCTGTAAGAACTGATTGTATATGAGGTGCAAGTCCTCCCTCCAGATGCAGGAGTGAAAGCATGGCCCCTATCAGTAGGATTAGCAACCTTATTGGTAAAGCGGGGACAAAAGGCAGACCACTGGTAGTCCAATCTGGTGACTGT
>JBARXI010000113.1:0-1577 GCA_049647275.1 Microcoleaceae cyanobacterium | reverse complement strand
TTTCCCGAAATTTTTTCTTCCTTCTTTCCTCTTGTTTATTCTGGAGTAATTATCAAAAAGAATGAAAAAAAAGGAAAGCTGAAAATTTCTGCCTAGAGGTAACTCTCTCCCATCCGAGAAGTGACCTCTCTCTATCATTATTTCCCTTGATTTCCTCTTCCTTCTTTCCTCTCTCCTAGATAATTAAATTCTTATTCCTTACCTTCCCTTAATTACAATGCAAGAATTATTAATAGCCATATTTAATGGTATAAGTATTGGTTCAGTTTTATTAATTGTCGCTCTAGGATTAGCCATTATTTTTGGACTAATGGGAGTAATTAACTTAGCTCATGGTGAATTAATGATGTTAGGTGCTTATACTACCTTCGTAGTTCAAAATATTTGTAATAGCATGGGTAAACCTATGTCTAATATATATATTTTTTTCGCCATTCCTATTGCCTTTATAGTCGTAGCGATCGCTGGTTTAATTTTAGAAAAAGGAGTAATACGTTTTCTCTATGGCAGACCTTTAGAGACTCTATTAGCAACTTGGGGAGTTAGTCTAATTTTGCGTCAATTTGTCCGCAGTGTAAATGGAGTCTTAATTATCGGCATAACAGTTTTTTGTATCTTATATTTTGGCAGTATTTACTTCCTCAAAAAGCGTCGCTCTGATTGGGAAAAAATTAAAAATTTAGCAAGAGCAATTACCTGTTTCCTGTCTTTAGCGATCGCCACTACTTTAGGATTTTTATTGACAAGTCCTAGATTAATAAAACCTTGGTTTAGTGCTAGAAATCTTGATGTTACTGCTCCTGTTTGGTTACAAGGTGGATTACCTATTGGTGACTTTCAATTACCCTATTCTCGGATTTTTATCATTATATTAACTGCCATAAGTTTGCTAGGAATTTACTTATTTTTGAACAAATCAATTTGGGGTTTAAGAATTAAAGCTGTCACTCAAAATAGAAGTATGAGTTCTTGTTTAGGTATCCCAACAGACCTGGTTGATGCTATTACATTTTCTTTGGGTTCGGGGTTAGCTGGAATTGCTGGTTGTGCAATTACATTATTAGGTTCAGTCGGTCCAAATACAGGGCAAAATTATATAGTAGATGCTTTTATGGTGGTAGTAGTTGGTGGGGTAGGCAATTTATTTGGTACTGTTATTGCTGCTATGGGAATTGGCATTACAAATTATTTGATTGGCTCAGGAACTATAGCTTTAATTTTGGGAAAGACTGAAAGTCTGCAACCTTTGACTGACTTATTCAATTTCTTGGCAACTACTAGCATGGCAAAAGTAACAGTATTTGCTTTAATTATTGTCTTTTTACAAATTAAGCCAGCAGGACTATTTCCGCAAAAAGGTCGAGGAGTGGAATTATAATTTGTGGCAAGCTGAAATATTGAAAAAATTTTCTTTTTACCAACTCCAGAGTATCTATAAAAAAATGATTGATTCAGAAAATAGACTCCCACTCAAGCCATCTGCAAAATATTGAACAAATTTTCCCTATTACCAACTCCAGACTACTCAGAAAAAATGATTAGTTCAGAAAATAGACTCCCACTCAAGCCATCTGCAA
>JBARXI010000112.1:0-45721 GCA_049647275.1 Microcoleaceae cyanobacterium | reverse complement strand
GCCGTGCCAGATCATCTATCTCTAGCCTCTTGATTTTTTGCTCTTTTTCTTCTGGACTCATGGTTGAAGACTACCAGATTTTTTCCCTCATGGGAATATTCCTTTCTTTCCTACCTGGGCAGTTACGGTTTTACCTCATCTATTGAGTTTATTGTGAGCTGTGAGCCTGAATGGTTAGAACTTGTAAATCTCATGACTCAAACTACTCAACGCATTTCAATAGATTCTGTGGATGCCAAAATTTATGATAGATTTCTATCACCTGAAGTGATTAAACATCAGATACTTCCCTATCCCAAACAAGCCTCTATGGAAAATTAGCTTCTATTTTTCAAAATTTCAGTAATTCAGGACTTACGCACAGACACTATATCGACTGAGGGCGAATACCATTCGCCCCTACATATGGTATTTTCAAGGTAATTCTGCGTAAGTCCTGTAATTGTTCTAAGACCGAAAACAATTCTTATCACTCTATAAAATTAGCTTCTCCAGACGTTCAATAATTAATAATTAATAATTAATAATTACCTTTCCTTGAAAAGAAGAGGATTGACTAAAAGGAAAATTTTTTCTTGTCTCTTGGTCGATTGGATATGGCGTTTACGCTTGCGCCTAGCTCCGCAGCATGCGCGCCATCCCACCCTACGTTCATTAATGGATAATGAATAATGAATAATTATTTCTGCAGCAATTATTAATTATTCGGGAAAGCTTTCAACCTCGAGCTATTAATTATCAATTGTCTACGATCAATTATCAATTATTGCTCATAGGCTTTAAACCTTAATTATTCGGTAAAGTTATCTCGCATGAAGAGATTAAACATCAGATAGTTCCTCGTTGATAAGTCTTAAATATTCAGTAGAGTACCAGAAAATAATTCATTCGTGCTTTAAGTTTAGTTCTATTAAAAAAGGTAGTCAGTGGTATCATAGACATCTAGTGGAAAATAAATAAACCTTTTAATTATATCGGAATCGGAAATAAAAAATTACCCTAATTTTTTTTTCGTGCCTTTTTCGTAAAAATATCTTACCTGTTGCCAGATGAGTTTTTGCCTACTCCTGCAAAAAATCTATATCTTTTTCCCAGGGGTATAATTTAAATTTACCTCATATTAATTAGCTCAAATAAATCAATTATTTCCATAAAATAACATTTCAATCCAGACGAAAAACAACTATCAAAGATTATTCAATCCCTCATTCTTTACCATGATTATTTTAATGTTACAATCAACATAGGGAAAATCATGAGATTTATTTGAAAAAGATTAATATAGAGATAGTAGCCTCTAATTTGTGAATATGAGTTATTGTCTAAATCCTCAATGCCAAAATCCCCAAAATCCTGAAGGGACATTATACTGTCTGGCCTGTGGGTCAAAGTTACTGCTCAGAGAAAGATATCGCCCGATTAAACCTATTGGTAGGGGTGGGTTTGGCAGAACTTTTTTCGCGGTAGATGAAGATAAACCCTCCCATCCACCTTGTGTTATTAAACAATTTTTGCCCCTAAATACCGGCGACCCGAAAAAAGCAGCCGAATTATTTCAACAAGAAGCTGTGAGATTAGACCAACTTGGTAAACATCCGCAAATTCCAGAATTATTAGCTCACTTTGAACAGGATAATTATCAATATTTAGTACAGGAATTTATCGACGGTTCTAACCTAGCTCAAGAGTTAACAAAAAAAGGTCCGTTTAATGATACTCAAATTCGGCAAATTTTGGATGAATTATTACCAGTTTTACAGTTTATTCACGACCATAAAGTAATTCATCGGGATATTAAACCAGAAAATATTATTCGTCGGAGTTCCCCTCCAGAAACGACAGGCTGGATGAATAATAATAATCAATTAGTATTAGTTGATTTTGGCGCGGCTAAAGTAATTACTGGAACTGCTTTAATGCAACCTGGAACAATAATTGGTAGTCCGGAACATGTAGCTCCAGAACAACTAAGAGGTCATGCTGTTTTTGCTAGCGATATCTATAGTTTGGGAGTCACTTGTATTCATTTATTAACTCAAGTATCTCCTTTCGATCTATTTGATGTAATGAAAGATAAGTGGGTGTGGCGAGATTATTTGAGTCAGTCTATTAATAGTATGTTGGCTAGAATTTTAGATAAAATGTTAGCAACAAACCCCTACATGCGTTATCAGTCGGCTGCAGATGTAATCAAAGAGTTGAACCCAAACCAGACCATCGCTACTATTTCTACACCCACACCTGCGCCAACAAAAACCCCACCCCGGTCTCCTACAACCACGAGACCACCAATACCAACTTTCACACCCTCCAGACAGACACAAAATTCGATGACAGCAGCACCTCATGTTGTGCAACCAACTGTTATCCCTCAACCCCAACAGTCAACCTGGAAATGTGTGTTGACTCTGACCGGACATTTTGACTCCATAAATTCGGTAGCATTTAGTCCGAGTGGGGAGACTTTGGCAAGTGGGAGTCGGGATAAAACTATTGAAATTTGGGATATGAAAAAGGGGAAACGCTGGTATACTCTTACTGGTCATGACGACTCCGTACAAACTGTGGCGTTTAGTCAAAATGGGGAAATGTTGGCGAGCGGGAGTCGGGATAAAACTATTGAAATTTGGGATATGAAAAAGGGGAAACGCTGGTTTACTCTCATGGGTCATTCTGACTGGGTGGATGCGGTGGCTTTTAGTCCAGATGGTCAGGTGTTGGCAAGTGGGGGTCGGGATAAGACTATTGAAGTGTGGAATTTACAGAAGGCAAAGCGGTGGTTTAGTTTGGTGGGTCACGACGACCGCGTGTATAGTGTTGCTTTCAATAAAGATGGTGGGATATTGGCAAGTGGCAGTCGCGACCATTCGATTAAATTATGGGATATGCAAAAGGCGAAGGAGTTGTTTACGGTTAAGGGACATTCTGATTGGGTGCGCTCGCTGGCTTTTAGTCTAGATGGCGGAATATTAGCTAGTGGTAGTCGGGATGGTACGATTAAGTTATGGCAGGTTTATGGTGGGGAACTTATTTCGACACCTATACAAAATTTGAAATATGGTATGAGCGATGTTTTGTCTGTTGCGTTTACTCCGGATGGAAAAATAGTTGCGGGTGGGTATAGGAATGGGATGATTAATTTATGGGATGTTGTCACCGGAGAATTATTGGAAACGCTTAAGGGTCATTCTAGTGATGTTTTATCGGTGGCGTTTAGTCGGGATGGTGGCAGTTTAGCGAGTGGGAGCAATGACAAGACAATTAGAATTTGGCAAGTTTCTGGGTAATATAAAATCTGCACAAGGAAGAAGGAAGAAATATTGAAAAAGAAAGGAAAAAATGATAGAGATTGCTGTCTAAAATCCATTGGAGAAGCACTTTTTAAGCATTTGGGCTCGAGATGCACCTTTTTGTAGCATTCTTTTTTAAAACTGGTATTATATCATGTCCGGATAATCAGTAAGAGAACAAATTGCTTAGATAATAGTAGGGTGGGCAAATCTTACACAATTTATTATTAGTATAGATAAATCACGATTTGCCCACTAGCCTCTGCTTGGGCAAAAAATAAATTGGTTACGAATAAATAATTAATTTTAGGTAGAAAAAAATGCTACTAGAACTAAAACAATTAACTATACCACCAGGACAAAGAGTATTATTAAAAGATGTAAGCTAGCAGGAATTTGAGGAGATTTTGACAGATTGGGGAGAAAGTCGCGTCGCTCCAATAGCTTATGCAGATAATACTTTATAAATTATCAATCTATTACCAAAACATGAACTTAGTAAGGAAGTTCTTAGTGATTTAGTAAAACCACTATTAGAAGAACTAGATACTTAATTTTTAACTCTAGGTTCGACAACTTTTAAAAATGAGCAAATAGCAAAAGGAATAGAACCAGATAATTGTTTTTATCTTGAAAATGAAACAAAAATTAGAGGTAAAGAACGTTTAGATTTGACTGTCGATCCGCCTCCAGATTTAGCGTTTGAAATTGATGTGAGTTCCAGAACTAATCTTGATATTTATGAACAATTAGGAGTGTTAGAAGTTTGGCGATTAAAACAAGGAAAGTTCAAAATATATGTATTAGAAAATGGCAAATATATAGAATCAGAATTTAGTCATCATTTTCCATATTTACCATTAATTGAAATAATTCCAGAATATCGCGAGCGTACTCAAACTCTAGGCAGAAATCAAACCATGAAAGCATTTCGTTCTTGGGTAAGAGCTAATTTATCAAATAAGTAGGTGGGTGGGAAACATTATAAGTATCTAAAGTTGAGAAAATTCGGAATCGTAAGCTTCATGCAACAAAACTTATTTATAGTTTCTTTACTCCAACCAATCGGGTCCGCATATAACATATCCATCCTGAAGAATTGTGTTACGAAAGAAAGCTCCTATCCCAGGGGAAAAGTTCTTAGCACCTTTGAAATTAGCGTTCTCTAAGATGGCATTTTCCGTTGCAAATCCCATACATTCTGCTCCCTCAAATTCAGCACCACTGAGAACTGCTTGTGTGGCATCAGCAAATATGAGGTCTACTCCAGTCAAATCCGACCCAGTCAAATCTGCACCCATCAAGTTCGCGTAACTGAGGTCAGCACAACTGAGGTTACTACCTAATATTCTTGCCTCCCTCAAATTTGCATAACTGAGGTCGGCACAACTCAGGTTACAGAGAAACATCTGAACCCCCTTTAAATTGGCATAACTAAGATTAGCTCCCTTAAAATTCACAGTACCTAAATCTGCTTCAAACAAATCAATCTCACTCAAGTCTGCTTCAAACAGAGATTGACCCGTAAATCTAATCCTGGCAAAATTTCTCTCACCTGTAGCATAGCGTGTCAGCAACTCCCCTGCATCTATAGGAATCTTCGGAGTGGCATTATATACAATTGCCGGATTGAGATTGGCATCAGTTAGATTAACACCTTCCAATTCTGTATCTTCTAGATCGACATCGCTGAAATCGGCATCAACTAAGGTAATATCAGTGATACGAGAATAGTACATAGTCGCTCCTTTAAGGTTAGCACCGTTGAAGTTGACTCGTTCCAAAATCGTATTAGTGAAATTTGCTTCTCTGAGGTCAGCACCGCTGAAGTTGGTATCAGCGATATGGCAATTACTAAAATCTGCTTCTCTGAGGTCAGCAATGCTGAAGTTCGCTTGAGTTATAACGCAACTGCTGAAATCGGCTCCTTGTGCATCAGCCTGACTCAGGTCAGTTCCTACCAGAACAGCCCTAGCTAGATTAGCGTTATATAGACAAGCACCACTAAGAATAGCATCACTCAAATCAGCTCCTCTTAAATTTGCTCTCAATTCTAATTCTACTGGACTCAAGCGAGCATTTCGTAAGTTAGCACCCGTAAGATTAGCCTCAACTAAGCGGGCAATCTCTAAGTTAGCCATTTCTAAGTTGGTATGGGTTAGGTTAGCGCCGTCCAACCGAATAGCTTTAAAAAAACCCTTTCTCAGATTAGCTCCACTTAAGTCAGCACCTGTCAAATTAGCATATTGCAGTTTGCCACCTGTCCTATCTGGCTTCAAAATATTGAGTTCCTGAAAATCTCTTTCTCCGAGAGCGTAACGTTGCTGTAATTCTTCTGCTGGTTTCATAATTTGATAACAAGTCAATAAATCTATTTCTCTAGATAATAGTTTATATCAAGTCTCTTTGAATAACCACTTCGGAAAAACTAAGGGAGTAGGGAAGAAAGAGAAATTTTAAAAATATTCTCTCTCAACAGATGAATATTTTTATTATGGCTAATTAATGAGACTTGATATTAGTAAAACTTCTCAGTCTTTTTTTCATAAATCATAACTATTTTGTCCCTTTTTATTTCCAATTGTTTTTTATCCCGCCCTACCGCATTAAAAATTGAAGCATAAAAGACCATAATTCCAAAATTTTCAGATGTTGCGACTCTAATTTAGTTTGGTTATTCTCATAACAATATTTAGGCAGAAAAAAGATGTATAAATCTTACATATTCCACTTTAACCATAATTCTTGAATTTTCTGACATCCGTGTATTAAATCGTTATTCTGTATTATTACTCTTTTACACTTATTTTTTTCAGTTTAAGCAATATAATAAAAAAATGCTAAAATAAAATTAGACCACATTTTTGTTCATAGTAATAGAATTTCAAAGAGGTTAAAACTAATGAAAGCAAATTATTCTCTTTCCCACTCCTTAATCGCGATCGATACTCAGACAACACTTGACTTAATTCTCAATTTCAACGCCGAAAATCAAGCAAAAGCATCAACCCGTCGTCCATTAAATTTGAGTTTAGTTATCGATCGCTCCGGGTCAATGGCAGGTAAACCTTTACGTTATGCAATTCAAGCTGCTCAAAAGTTGGTAGAATCACTCAACTCTGACGATATTGTTTCTGTTGTCATTTATGACGATACCCCCGAAACAATATTATCCCCACAAACCGTGGCAGACAAAGCAAAAATTTGCACTCAAATAGGTTGGATCAAAGCCGGAGGTTGTACAAATCTCAGTGCAGGTTGGCTGATGGGTTGCGAATGCGTTAAATCTCAACAAACTGAGGAACGACTCAACCGCATCCTACTATTGACCGATGGTCAAGCCAACATGGGAGTTACCGACCCTCAAGCTTTAACCAAAACTGCCCAACAACAAGCCGAACAGGGAATTATAACCACAACTTTGGGATTCGGAACTAACTTTAATGAAGACTTACTAATTAATATAGCCAATGCTGCTGGCGGAAATTTTTACTTCATTCAATATCCAGATGACGCGGCGGAGGTTTTCCGGATCGAGTTAGAAAGTTTGACTTCTGTTGTGGCTGAAAATCTCACAGTAACCCTACGCCCAGAATCGTCGGTACAAATTTCTGAACTGCTCAATAACTATCAATCAACTTCTCAGGGGCAAGTATGGGAAGTTTTTTTAGGAGATGTTTACCAAGCTGAGGCGAAACAGCTAGCTATACAACTATCGATTCCTCCCCAAAAAAATCCTGGTCGCCTCACTGTCGCTACCGTAGAATATCAGTATCAAGCTGCCATTGATGACAGTATCCAAGAGGTATCTGAACAATTTCCGATTACGATAACAGTAGGCTCCGCTGAAGAAGCAAGTCGCACTGAAGCCGACATATCGGTAGTCGAACAAACCAGTCAACTCAGAATAGCTCGCCTGAAAAATGAAGCGATCGCTCTTGCCGACCGAGGAAAATATGAACAAGCAGCTCAAGTGTTGCGTTCACAAGTTGACAAACTCAAGAGCAAGTTATTAAATGAAATCTTTGAAGTAGCGGAGGAAATCGAACAATTAGAATATTACGCCCAACGCATCGAAAACCGCAATCTTGATAATGCCAGTCGCAAAGAAATGCGAGACCAATCATATCAAGCTATGAATCGGAGTCGTAGTGATTTGCAACTACGAGGCGTGAGCGCAGGAAATGCAGATAGTTTGGAGGCGGTTTCTACTGGTGATGGTGGTGTTTTAGTTAAGTGTTTTCGGGAAGGTGGAAAATTACGAGTGCGTACAATTTCAGAAGGATATAATCCGGAGTTTAATATTCAGTTTCCCCGTGGGATTCGTCAAGAGGGGGTTACTTATGTGGTCGATGAGATTCAGCTCTCAGCTAATGGTAGTTTTTATCGTATTGTTGGCAAGATTCGTCGCTTGGTTAAGCCAGGTCAAGAAAAAGCAATTTCTACAGCAACAAAAGCTAAATCTCAAAAGTTGCAAGCTGCTAAAGTAACAGGAGGATTTGAAGATTTAGAAACAGTTGATAATGTGGGTAATGGGGTTTTAGTTCAGTGTATTAAAGAAAAAAGTAAGTTAAGAGCAAGGGTAGTTTCAGATGGATATAATCCTGATTTTAATATTCGTTTTCCCCGCAATATTCGGGCAGAAAATGTGCTATATGTGGTTGATGAAGTGCGGGAATCTGCTGATGGGAAATCTTATATCAGTTATGGTAAGATTCGTCGGTTAGTGCAGTGAGATAAATTCGTTTATTTTGTTTTTTTATTTAATGGTTGAAAATTTTCATATAGCAATTCTTGCTCTTGGTGAAATACAGAAATTTGGGATTTTAGGCAACAGGGAATAGCGGTGCGACCCCGCGGGGCGCGACAGACGCAAGCGGTCAGATCCCGCGGGGCGCGACAGACGCACCTGGTAGCTGACTCCTGTGAGGGAATGCGCACCAAGAGAGGGAAAAGAAAAAATACTGTATCTCAATTAATATGAGAACCGCTATATCCCTCTTCTGTCACTTTCCGAAAACTCTTATAATTTCTAAATTCTAGAGCTTTTGTAGATCGGGCGATCGCTTCGCTGTGCCTCCGGCAATCGCCTGCTTTTTTCTTCCTAGAAATTCCAGATAGCCGTAAAATTGCCACCCATTCGATGCTCAAACTTTGTATTTCTTGTTATAGCTCCTTTCGGTGGAAGTTAAAATAATAGAAAAAACCGGAGTGTGACAGAAGAGGGATATCCTTGACTTTTGCATCGGAATTATTCACAAAGCAAGGGCAGGTTTCAATTGGGTTAAAGATGGTTAAATCTTACGATTATTTTTCCAAACCTGCCCCCACAGATTAATGTTAAATAAGCATAATTAATATTACTTGAAGCTGGAAAATATCAATATTAGTTATCGCCTTTTCTTTTTCCTATCATCAGAGCGATCGCTTAATTATGTTATACTAGCTCACATACTAAATTTATTTATTTGTCAAGAGTTTAATGTTAAAATTAATTTTTAAAGAAGAATTCACTCACTAAAGACGTTGCATACAACGTCTCTACATCAATCTGTCGGGAATTCTAACATACCACTAATTGTTTGGCAATATTTTTAAAGATGTAGTGGGAGTCCCCGAATCTGCTGATTCATCAGCTTCTACAACAAAATCTATCCCATAAATGCTGACAAATAACACCATTGAAGAAGGCAGCTATGCTGAAGGCAGAAGCGGTCAGACCCCGCTTGGCGCGTAAGACGCACCTGGTAGCTGAGCAAGAGAGGGAAAATTGCATAGGGATTCTAACCCTAAACAATTTTAAGCACTCCAGTTGACGGTGGGGTATTAAACCCGCTACAGAAAAGATAAAAAAAGAATGTTACGAATAATAAGAGGAATTCAAAGATTTTGCCTCAGATGCATCTTTGATTTAAAAGGGATATTAAGCCTAATAAATGATATTTAAGCTATTTATTCTGACTTTATTCTGACTCCTGTAGGGGCAAATGGCCGTTTGCCCCTACGGTAACTCCTAGAAAAAATCCAACTATTTGCTGCAAATATCGATCGAACTGCTATGACACCTTTATTCTTTCTTGATAAATCCTAATTAATATTAGATATCTCTGCAAAAGAATATAGAGATTTTTTATGAAATGTCTCTACAATGGTTGCTCAAAAAGGCATATGTAATTTCTAGAGATGTTTATTAAAAATTTAGTAAAAAAAACTCTAAAATCCTAACTTTCCACTCCAAAAACTTATGAGTTACTGCTATAATCCATCTTGCCAAAAACCCCAAAATTTAGACAAAAATAAATTCTGCCAAAATTGCGGTGCAAAACTAATTCTCAGAGAACATTATCGTCTCCTCAAACCAATCGGAATCGGCACATTTAGCCGAACCTTCTTAGCAGTAGATGAAGATATTCCCTCAAAACAAATTTGTGTAATCAAGCAATTTTTACCAATAGGCATTCCCGGCAAAAATTTAGCACAAAATCTCAGTGAAATAGAAAAAGCATCAGCATCATTTAGCCGAGAAGCATTACAATTAGACAAACTCGGAAAACACCCACAAATCCCCAGTTTATTAGCCTATTTTATTTTGCCATCTTACCGTTATTTAGTACAAGAATATATCGAAGGAAAAAACTTAGCCCAAGAATTAAAAGAACAAGGAATATTTGACGAACAAAAAATTAGAAAATTCCTCCAAGAGCTGCTGCCAGTCTTGCAGTTTATGCACAAAAATCAAGTCATTCATCGCGATATAAAACCAGAAAATATTATTCGTCGTGGCGCTAATGGAAGTGAGTATGACTGGGGCGGAAATTTATGTTTAGTCGGTTTCGGTGCAGCCAAAGCTATTTCCACTACTACCCCCACCCTCAAAAGTGGTACAGTCATCGGCTCCCCAGAATATACCGCCCCAGAACAATTAATGGGTCAGGCAGTATTTGCCAGCGATATCTATAGTTTAGGTGTTGTCTGCATTCAGTTAATGACTCAACTCGACCCCTTCGACTTGCGTCACGGTGAAGAATGGTTATGGCAACAACATTTACCCAGACCCGTGAGTACATCCCTAAGTAACACTATTAATCAGATGTTGCAAGTGTCGCTTCACCAACGCTATCATTCAGCAGAAGAAGTGTTGAAAGATTTAATGCAAACTGTAGGTAATTCTTGGGAAGCATTGGAAAGTTTGGAAAGTCACGGTGACAAAGTAAGAGCTGTAGCGTTTGGTATTGACGGTCAGACTGTGGTAAGTGGGGGAGAGGATAATAGCATTAAAGTGTGGAGTCTGGGAACTGGCAGCGAACCCCGTACTCTAGGGGGTTGGATGTTTGGTCATTCTGGATGGGTGCAGGCGATCGCTTTTAGCCCAGACGGTCAAACTTTGGTGAGTGGGAGTAACGACGGCAACGTCAAGATTTGGAATTTGGGCACCGGGAAGTTGGTGCGAACTCTAGGGGGTTGGTTTGGTCAAGACTGGGGTGTCGTGCAGGCGATCGCTATTAGTCGAGACGGTCAGATATTGGCAAGCGGTCATGGTGATAAGACGGTAAAGGTTTGGTATCTCGACAGTGGGAAAATGAGAGGATTTTTGAAAGGTCATACTGCTTGGGTGGAGTCTATTGCTTTTAGCCCCGATGGGAAAGTTTTGGCGAGTGGGAGTGGGGATAAGACGATTAAGTTATGGGATGTGGCAACAGGAAAGTTGTTGTTGAGTTTGACTGGTCATAGTGATGTGGTGCGGAGTGTGGCGATCGCTCCCGACGATCAGATATTAGCGAGTGGGAGTAGTGACAATACTATTAGGTTGTGGCAGTTAGCGACCGGAGATTTATTGGGAACTTTGCAGCATCCCGATGCAGTAAACGCGGTGGCTATTAGTCCGGATGGTTTGATGTTAGTAAGTGGGTGTCGGGATGGAAATATGTATTTATGGAACCCCTACACAATGGAGAAGTTAGGAATGTTGACTCAGGAGGCAGTGGTGAATGCAGTGACCTTTAGTGTGGATGGTCAGATGTTGGCGGCGGGTTGTGGGGATGGGAGTGTGGGGGTATGGCGAAGGTTGAGTTAGGGGGTCAGGGGGTTGTGGGAAATTTTTTTTTGTGGGGGGGTTGCAAGTATTAGGAGGGTGTGTTAATATTATTTGGTATTTGGACGCATAGCTCAGTTGGTTAGAGCACTACCTTGACATGGTAGGGGTCGTAGGTTCGAGTCCTATTGTGTCCATTTCCTACAACCCCCACATATCAAGCTATTGCTCTAACAAGCTTCGCTTTACGTCCATACAGGCAACTCGATTGATACCGATACGATACCATTAAGTCAATATTTTGAGAAATCTGGTACAAAAGATGTGGTGATTTTGGCCAAAAGAAAAGAGAGAGTGGGGCCACATAGGGACGGTAATAAAAAAGAAGGAGTTGTTAACTAATTCTTTTGATATAAAACTTTAATTCAAAAATTTAATACAAAGCTCTTTTCGGTGCACAGATACTTTTCCCATACAGGGGATGTAAGAGTGGATTAACACCAGATGACTGTATTTTTTTGTTGTTACTCCTTATAAAGTTATAAAAATTGATAATCTGCATCGAGTGCCTTGACTAATAACAAACTGTTAGCGTAACAAGTTTGTTCAAACATTGCCCGTCCAAAGGTAGCGATCGAAGTTTTTATTTGGTCAATAATAGAAGTCCCTTCTTTAATCCCACGGAAAAAGAAACTTACTATATTGCTGGCTGTTTCGTTATTTATTTCGTTAGCTATTGACTCAATCAGTCAAGTCTTTAGCGTTTAATATATCATTAGTCCGGCAATCTTTGATTTCTTCAGACTGACTATAAGTTGATATTTCTTCTTTGTTTACTTCTCCTGCACCAACCTCGATAACGCTATAACCTCTCTCCTTTAAGTCATGTATTAGTAAGTCCCTGAAGTTGTGACCTTCCCACAACCTCTTCTTTTTTAAATTGTGCAAGTACTGCGTATAGGGGTCATCTTTTTGGTACTTAGAAAAAAGGATAACCCAAGCTTCAATTTTTAAATCTTTATGTCTGGCGATCGTGATATTTTCAAACCTAGTTGATAAATAATCAAGTTTCATCTGAACCATAGCATTATCAGCTTCAGTTATCACATCTTCTTCTGTTACACTAATATCTTTCGCCCTGTAACCATAGAGATGAACAGGACATTTTTCATCTCTATAGCGGTGCATCATCTGTGTACAAGCATCTAATCCTAAATGCTGCCAATGAAGGTAAATAGCGTCAAAATATCCTCTAACATCTATACTCAAGCCCGATTCAGCAGTAGGACTACAAATCACTACATCGTAGAGTTTTAAAAGCTCGTTAGGGCTAGATAGGAAATCAGTTACTTCTTTTTTATAGAGCGTCCCTGAGTTAATAGTTAAAATTCTTAAGTTAGGGTTTATCTCCTGTTTAATTTTTAACGTCCACTTATCAGTTAAACCTTGCGAGTCAGACTGAATAAATATTTTTTTACCAGCTTTAATAGCATCGTGCAGAGACTGCTTCCACTCTTTATCGTCACTGTAACTACATACAGTCCTTTGAGGCATTTTGTAAGTATTTACGGTTGCTATTATATTCTCTGTCTCTATTCCGGATAATAATTGAATTATTTTAATTTCATTATCTTTCAACTGGTCGGACATCAAGACAACTCCGGCACAACTACCAAACAACTCTTTTAGTCGCTCTAGCAAACTGTGTCGCTTACCTTTACAGGTTTCACTTGTCAGTAAATGTTCTATCACTAGAAGAGCTTCATCAAATACTAGAACCTTACCATTTACAGCGTCTACTGGTATTTTTAGTAGGCTATCTACGCACATACTTACTGACTCATTAAGGGCGAGCATCTGTGATCTGTTAGCTAACTTTGAATGGTGATAAATAGCAGGAATTCTCTTAGCAGTCTGTTTCAGTAAACTATTACGATAACCCAATAAAAATATACCACCAGGCAATAACTCTATCAGTTTTTTTAGGGCTTCTATTTTACCAGCTTTCATCGGTGACTTAAGTGCTAGCATACATCTGTTTTCAGGACTACTATTTTCGGTAAACTTAGTAATAATGTTTTTGCTATCACCCCAAAAATAGTTATTAATAGTATAAAGTGAGACAAAAATTTGCATTCCTCAGGAAACCGTTTGCTATCACTAATAAGTTTAAACTCTCTAAGTTTATTCTCAAAATTATAGAATTATATCAGATGACAGTTTAGTCCTCCTGATTCTAAATTTTCATCAAAATCGCAGTGTTTTTTTTATATTGACCGTACCAAGTGACGTAAAGTTTTTTATCGTATTTTGCTTTGAGAAAATTAGCGAGTCTCCTATAATTCGACATAACTAGTTCATTCAAACCGCTACCCGCATCAGCAGCTAAAGCAAAAGTAAATTGGTCGCTTTTGTTGTTAGTAACCTTGAGTATGAAGCACTCTAAATCTTCAAAAGTGCCTTTAAAATTACCACCTACAGCCCCTATGGTTGGATACCCTGAAAGCTGATTTATTACGAGTGGTTTAAGGCAACCTTCAGAGAACAGAATGATATTTTTTCTGACTTTACGTCCTTTACCTTCATTAACAGTAAAATTAGCTCGTTTATCGGTATTAAAATTGCAGAGTGTGTGAGGAGTTTTACCGTTAATATGTTGACTAATACCACCCTTGCTGCCAGCACTACACCAGATATATTTACTGCTACTGGATGACTCTTTCACCCGCCATTGACCACCGACAACTAAACCATCTTCATTAAATATTGGGCAGAAGTAACTATCAGGATAAGCATTCAACCTAGGCTTGCCCATACCATCCCAATAGACACCTGGTAACTTTTGATATTGACTGCCAATAATGCCTTTTGGATGTGATTTACCGAGTAGACCTGTAGGTTTTATTCCACGTCGCCTCAAATCAGCTTCAGCCCAAGGTTCTACAGATTGCGACTGTATAAGTTCATTAGATAAATATCTTACCTTCTTGACATCTGTTTGATTTCTCATGTAAGATTATCTTACATAACGTAATAATTTAAACTATGGAACAAGAAGAGGTAGAGAATAACTTAATAGAAATACTTCAGAGCATTCAAAGTGACTCTGGATATGATGCTGGGAATATTAATGGGGAAACTCGTCCCTTTATAGATTTAGAAGGGTTTGATAGTCATATAGAGGTTTCTGCAATTAGTACGTTGTCCGAGAAACTTCCGGTCAATATTCCAAATGATCGACACATATTTGTTTCAAAAGATTGTCAGCGACTCCTAAGTATTAAAGAGTCAGCAGCTCTGGTCTGTGAAATCATCAGTAGTGGGGTAAGTCAGACATGAGTGAAGTAAATCAAAAAAAAGCTCTTATCGCTTCGCGCATTCGTGAAGCTCGTAAGATGGCAGGTCTTTCTCAAGCACAAGTAGCTAAAATGCTTGGCCTTCATCGACCATCAATTTCTGAAATAGAAGCAGGCAACCGTAGTGTTTCAGCCGAAGAAATTACTCAACTAGCCGATCTTTTTGATGTCAGCTCCTCCTGGTTATTAGGAGAGGGAGCAGATCAAATAGATATTCATGACAGCAAGCTTCAACTTGCCGCGAGAGAACTCCAGAAGTTAAAGCCAGAAGACTTAGATCGACTTTTAAGGTTACTTGCTGCAATGCGAACTGAGGGAGAACAGCCATGATTAATACTCAGACTTCTAAATCAAAATGGGGAAAGTATTCTGTGACAAATCAAAAGCAGGAACTAGCTAGACAGGCAATGTATAAATCGGCCGAAGTTAGGAAAGAAACAGGTATAGCTACCAATCAACCAATTTGTATTTATGACTTATGCAACAAGTTAGGTATAACAGTTAGATTTGTTGACATTAGTATGGAAGGTATGTACCTTGGAGGGCAAAAACCAACATTCTTACTTTCAGCACTGCGACCTTTGCCAAGACGTAACTTTACCTGCGCTCACGAACTTGGTCATCATGTTTTTGGTCACGGTGCAACAATTGACCAACTAATCGAAAATACCGAAAAATCCAAAATATTTCAGCCAGAAGAGTTTTTAGCTGATTCATTTGCTGGTTTGTTATTAATGCCTAAGCTAGCAATACGAAAAGCTTTCACTGTGCGGGGATGGAATCCTGTTTCTGCAACACCCCATCAAATTTTTACGATCGCCTGCGCTTTTGGTGTAGGATACGAAACTTTAATCTATCACATGACTTATGCTCTTAAAATACTTAACTATTCAAATATTCAATCACTTCTGAAAGTAAAACCTAAAAAAATTAGAGAGGAAATTCTAGGGCGACCTACCACAAACTCATTAATTATTGCTGATGAACATTGGTCGCTATCTACTATTGATGTTGAGGTAGGAAATTACCTACTTCTCCCAAACACTGCAAAGTCAGACAGAGACATAATTACTTTTGAAGAAAATCACTCAAAAGGTACTCTGTTTTTAGCCAACCGTCCAGGTATTGTGCGTGTCTACTGTCCAGGTACTCAGTGGGCAGTATTTGTTCGTGTTTCCCATAATCAGTTTATTGGTTTAAGTCAATATCGGCATCTTGAGGAGGTAGAAGATGAATAATACTAGCCCACTTGTTATCAGTGGAGAAAATCTTTCCCATGTTTGGGCACGCATTTTTCTACATATTATAGATAATTCTGGTAAAGAAATTGCTCCATTAGTAGTTAGCATAACGGGTTTAAAAAACAATATTATTCAAGAAGATCGAGAGATTCGAGTTGCACTTGACAAATGCCTAAAAAGCAATGGCAAACAAGAAGTTCATACTGTTGCTAATACAATTTTTCCTGAGTCTTTATGGCGACGCTCAAAAGATAGAAAAGATTTATTTGAAAGGTATCAAAAAAATTTGCCAAGGATTAAAGCTTTAGCTAAAACGAAAAACTCCCGTGGTGTATATTTTGAAAGATTAATTTCATTCGGTTCCGGTCCTGAAAATGGCAACCAGCTTGAATACATTATTTCCCAGTATAATTCCCGTTCAGGAGTTAGAAGAACGATGTTTCAATTATCAATTTTTGACCCTGGAAGAGACCATGTTACCAATCCGCGATTACCTTTTCCTTGCTTGCAACATATTAGCTTTGTACCAAATAATAAAGAAAAAAGCCTCAAATTAAATGCCTTTTATGCTACTCAACAAATATTTGAAAAAGCTTATGGTAATTACCTTGATCTTTGCAGACTAGGTAAATTCATTGCATCTGAAATGAATCTAGAATTTAGTGGTCTTTACTGCCTTATTGGTGTTGCTAAAATGGATACAATTAAAAAATCAGATGATAGCCTTACAGAACTGAAAGAATTAGCTAGAAATTGCCTAGAAGATTAAAATAAGATTTAATTTAATAAAAGCATTCAACTTTATAGTGTAAAATTAAATATTGTTGAATAAATATATAGGTGAAAATTGTTAAGTAAAATTTTAAAATGTCTTCCTTTTAATGACTTTTGCTTAAATAAAATCAAGATATTTTGGGAAGCATAAAATTATCACTTAAAATAGCCTAATTAAATCTTTTAAAATGAAAAATAAACGCCCAAAACAGGGGAAACTTATTGTTTTTGAGGGACCAGACGATGTTGGCAAAACTACTCTCTCAAAGGAAATAGCAAAGTATCTAGAAAACAGTGGAAATGATTGTGAATTATTGAGCTTTCCTGGTAAGAAACCGGGAACTTTGGGAAAGTTAATTTATGACCTGCACCATGAACCCTCTAAATTTGGAGTTGAGGGTATGACTACAGCAAGTCAGCAGATGCTTCATATTGCAGCTCATCTAGATGCGATCGAAAGCTATATAGTACCTGCTATCAAAGCAGGTCGGTATGTCATACTCGATCGCTATTGGTGGTCTACTTGGGTTTATGGCGTTGTGTCAGGAATTAACCGTAGACTACTTCAAAGCATGATTGAACTTGAGCGAATGCAGTGGCAAGATATTAAACCTTCTCCTGTACTTTTCATCCGTCGCGATACTCCTATCAATCGAGATGTAAATTTAGAACATTGGCAAAGATTAAGCCAAGAATACACTTTACTGGCAGTAGAAGAGCAAAAAAATTATCCAGTTGTTACTATTGATAATACAAACTCACTAGAAATTACGATAGAAAAAATTAAAGAAGTATTAGAGCAAAAACCAACTGTTTCTCAGAATAAGTCTTCTAGTAAAAGTATAAAGCAAGACTTACAACTAACTCTTCAATTAACCTTTGATGGGGAAAAACCATCTGCTCCAGCACCAGAAATTATTTCTCATATTCTTCCTGCTAAACCTACTATTGTATTTGATACATATTGGCGCTTTGCTGCAGAAAGACAGAAGATTTTTTTCAATAAGTTAGAAAACTCACCCATGCCTTGGACAGACGATCCAATTCTGTCTACTTATAAATTTACTAATGCCTATAGAGCATCTGACCGCACTAGCCAATATTTAATAAATCATGTCATTTATAGAAACGATCTTCCTAATTCCATTGATGAGGTATTTTTTAGAATTATCCTCTTCAAAATTTTCAACAAGATTGAAACATGGAAACTATTAGAAAAGAAGTTAGGCCCTATTGTTTATTCTAACTATTCTTTTGAGCGCTATAACGAAGTTCTTGCAGAAGCTATGGCATCAAATCAAGCCATCTATTCAGCAGCGTACATAATGCCATCAGGTGGAAAGCGACTAGGTGGATACACGGCCAAACATCAAAGTCACCTGAAACTAATCGAAAGTATGATGCTTGATGAGCTACCAAAACAGCTTGCAGATGCACCAAATATGCACTGTGGATTTGATTTATTTCGCAAGTATCCCACTATCGGTGATTTTTTAGCATATCAATTTATTACTGATGTTAATTACAGTGAAATTACAAGCTTTAGCGAAATGGATTTCGTAATTCCAGGGCCAGGCGCTCTTGATGGAATTCGCAAATGCTTTCTCGATCTTGGCGGTTTGAATGAACCGGAAATTATTAAGTTTATGGTAGATAGACAAGAATTGGAATTTGAGAGACTCGGACTTAAGTTTCAGTCTCTTTGGGGACGTAGGTTACAATTAATTGACTGTCAAAATTTATTCTGTGAAGTTGATAAGTATTCTCGCATTAAACATCCTGACATATTGGGGATATCTGGTAGAACTCGTATCAAGCAAAAGTATGTTACTAATAGGGAGCCAATTGATTATTGGTATCCTCCAAAGTGGGAAATTAATCAAGCGGTCGAAGAATACAAAAAAAATCTAAGCGCTACTCAAGTTAAGTCAAAATAAAATTTCAAGGGGTAAATTATGAATTTTCGTGAGTACCAAAAACAGGCTATCAAAACATCTCAAACTCCCGATCTGATTGTACCTTTATTGGGTTTAGCGGGTGAAACGGGTGAGCTTCTTAGTGAGTATAAAAAGCATCTTCGTGACGGTGAAGCTCATAGATTATTTAAAGAGCGTATAGAAGAAGAACTAGGGGATATACTTTGGTATATTGCAGATGTGGCTAGTAAGTTCGACCTAGATTTAGGAGAGGTTGCACAGACTAATCTCCAGAAATCTCAAGACCGTTGGGGGACGCGCGAAAAAACGAATGCCGATCCTCCTGCAAATTCTGGAAATTACTTTGACAGGGATTTTCCTGACAATGAACGTCTACCGAGACAGTTTAAAGTCGAGATTACTGAATTTAGCCAAAATGACTCCGTGAAAATGAAGGCGTTCGTTGATGGCAGGCAAATTGGCAACGATCTAAGTGATAACTCCTATTTACAGCACTTTTTAGGATAGTGAGGTACAGTCAATATTAATCTCTTTATACCTATTGCCTGTTGCCTGTTGCCTGTTGCCTAAAACTATAAAACTTTGTACCTCATCAACTCGAAAACTGCTGTAAGTGATGGTTATCGCTTTCACGATGTGTTTCACTTTTCCTATGCTGCAATTTTAGGTTGGTCTCCCGTGACTCGTTCCAATTTGGGATGTAAGCGCAAAAGTCATTTCCTTATTGATGAAGTGGAAGATGGTGGTCGTGCCATAGCAATTGAGGAAGGTATATCAGCTCTTGTATTCAGTTATGCTAAAGACCATGAGTTTTTGGCAGGAATTTCTACAATAGATTACCAATTGCTAAAGACTATTAAAAATATGACCACTCACTTAGAAGTTGCCCAAATATCGCTAGGTGATTGGGAAAAAGCAATCATAATTGGTTATGAAGTTTGGCGACAGGTAGAAAAGAACAGAGGGGGAATAGTTATAGTTGATTTGGATAGACGCTCAATAATATATCAAAGTTTATGAGAGATTTATTCCGTTGGTTTGGAAGTATTATAATTCTGCACAGGGACTGTTTTGATAGCAATAGCACTTGCGATCGCAAATGGATTTGTATGACTTATGCTCACTAACCATTTCGTAATGCCTAGTTTATCTGCTATTTCTTTGCCTTTTCCGTATAGTACAACAAATGGTTCACCTGTTGGCAACCTTTGGATTTCAACATCAGTCCAAGCAATTCCTTGACTCCATCCGGTTCCAAGAGCTTTGAGTACAGCTTCTTTAGCAGCAAAACGACCTGCAAAGTATTGACTACGATTAACATTACGTTGAGCAAAACTACACTCAGTTGCAGTAAAGCATCGAATTTCAAAATTATCTCCCGATCTTTTGAGGCTTTTTTCTATCCTTTTTATGTCAACAATATCAATGCCGTGGCCAATAATAGTTTCCATTTTTGTACTTTGATATTCAATACTAATTAGACATCTCCGAAAACTAAGTTTTTTCCCATGCATTACAAGGGTTTGATATTAATTATAGCAATTTCCATACTGGTGAGGTACAAAATTCTAGATTTTAGGGAACAGGGAACACCGGATCTGGGAATAGGGAATAGGGAATAGGGAAGAAATAAAAATACAAGTGTACCTCACGCTGACTGAGAAACGCTATATCGAAGAAGTCTATTATACTTTAGACTGAAAAAGTATAATTTAAGTCTGGACAATCATTCTAGTAAAAGTCTGCTAAAACTTATTTGCGATTACTTCTTCTTCCTAGAATACTAAGGCAACACTATATTAATACCATCCATCAATTCAAAACCCTTTACTAGCAACATTTAAGTATTATGTCTCTAAATTTAGACCACATCATTTTTGACCCAAAAATTAATTATTGCAGGACAAGCTTTTTTCCATGGAATGCGAATTCTTGTTTCATTAATTTTAAACTTAATAGAAAGAGCAAAACTGTCGCTGAAATTTTAGAAAATCATCCCTACTTAGAACCAGAAAATATTCAGCAATAATTTGATTGATTTCTAAATTAATCGTCTATATATATAAACAAACCTGATGATGTGTCCCTAATTTTTTTGCTCTTTGAGTTCAAATTGTCGATCGCTTGTCCAAAAATCATCTTTCACTAATTTCACTAATAAGTTTGTCAGCTCAAGTTAAGCTATCATCAAGCCAAAAGTTCGGTATTTTCCCCCAGGCAGCTTCGGAAATTTTGAGTCATAATAAAAATGTAGACATAAACAGAGCTAATCGTTCATCTTCAAATAGAAGACGGAAGTAAGGAAACACCCTGAAGGAACGCGCCTCAAATCTCTGCATTTTAGGAGGCAAATCCGATGAAACTTACATATCGTGGCGTTAGTCATGAATACAACCCCCCTGCTGTGGAAACAGTATCGGGTGTAGCACAAGGCAAATATCGCGGTGTAGATTTTCGTTTCCGAAATACTAAGAAAGCACCCATAATGCCACCCCATCATAATTTGACTTATCGTGGCGTGAAATATAATACTCAGTCTGCTACTAATTCAGTTTCTGCTGTGTCTGAGAAAGCTCGTGTATTGGTAATGGGAAACCAGCGCACAGAGATGAAACGTGGTCAGTCAATGTTGGGTCGTTTGGCAGCAGAATTAGGACTGGCTTTTCAGTGACTAATTTCAAATTCTAGTCTATACCTCAGAATTGGTTATTGAGAATAATCCAAATCCTGATGTATAGCGATAACTTTCTATTGTTTTTCTGCTGAATTTAACCTCTATTTATAGGGGTTATTTTACTATTATCAATAAATGCTTACGTTTACATATTTAGTCAATGAAGGATAAAACCTTACATTATTATCTAGTAAAGAGTATACTGTTAAAATGGTTAAGTTGATCAATAATGTCTTAAGTATGTTATAGTAATTTCACCCTATAGAGACATACCATTATGCCAGCAGATATAGAGACAATAAAAGCAAGTATTAAGAAAATGCAGAGCCTTGTTAGAACGGCCCAAAATGCGGCTCTCAAACGTGCGTCATTAGAAATTTTAAATAACTTAATGAAGAAGTTAGAAGAGGCTAAAATAGCAGAGCAAGAAGCGAGCCGAGCTACACTATAGCAAAAAATCACTTATTTGAGCACCAGATTTAAAAGCCTAGTCAATTAAAAGTAACCCTAAGCAAATTAGAATGGAAATTATTATCATTAACAACACCCCACCGAGCCCGGTAGCTGCCGGGCTTTATTTTTCGGTGTTTGAGCGTTCGTAGGTTATTTGATAATATTTTGTTGATTTTGATAAGGTGTAGAAACTATTCGGGCGATCGCTTATTTATCTTGGCTAGAGAGACAAATGAGCCGAGTGCATTATCACCCTATCAATTTTGCCTCCTCTGGCAAAAACTATCTCCCAGCCTTCTCTGGTTTGGGGGTAATTTTGTGCAATTAAAAAAGACGGCATTGTATTATAGTTCAATACTTAGATTTTTGCAACAATTATCAAAAACGGATATACAGCGCTTTCCGTTGCCCGTGAGGTACAATAACCTGAATTTTAACAGGGTAAATATTTTTTACTTGTTTCCCATCACCCTATCACCCCCCATCACCCCCCATCACCCCCCATCACCCTATTACCCCATCACCCCATCACCCCATCACCCTATTACCCCATCACCCTAAAATCGTCAATATATGTATGTCATAACTTAGAAAACTGCTGTAAATAGAGAAACTGGTAGGGTAGAACTGCTGTAGGTGAAACGGGTAAAATGTAAGCATTCAGCATTCAGCCGTCAGCTATCAGCCATTATTTATTAAATCATTGTCTTTAGAGGCTAAATTAGTACGGAGAGATTAAGCGAGAATTAAAAGTATAAATAAAAGCTAATACCTTAGCAGTGCTTCTCCTGAAAAAGCTGTTGGCGCAGCATTTTGCAGGAGAAGCTAACCTCTGAATACTTAATAATATCATGTCCGGTTGAATACTTATAAATAAGCACAGAGGAGTCAGTAGGGGTGATTCGCCTTTGCGACAGCATTCCGCAGGAAATCACCCGTACAGGAGTCAGGAGGGAAGAAAAAGATGAGAAGAGGAGAAGAGAAGAAGAGGAGAAAGTTTTTTATCACGCTCTTATCCGGACATGATATAACTGAATGCTTACGGTAAAATGCATATATATTATAGTAATCAGGAATCAAATGTGATAATTTTACTATTCCCTAAAAGTCGAGAATATAGTGGTTTTCATCTTCATAAGATACAGTTTTTTCCTTCTTCCCTGTTGCCTGTTGTCTAAGAGTCCACAATATCTCACAATTCAGATCGGATTGCTATAGATTTTAATTATTGGGATGAAAAGAGGATTTTAACTTATTAGTTAGGTTCAAGTTTTCCCCAATTACTACTGAGTAATTTATAGTTAAATCCTGTCCATTCCCAATCAGATAGTTTCTCTAAGTTTCCAGTTTATGCAATAAATAGGATGTTGGTAAGTTTGTGGCAAAATTTGATTAATTATATTATATTAAAGTCATCTAAACTGCCTAAATTCTCCCTCCCTATAAAATTTACAACTTTCCCGAATTATTCCCCAATAATAACGAACCTGGCATCGCTTTTTTTATCCAGTCTGTAATTAAAATTTGTTCGCGATCGCATGACTCGACCACTTCACCATTCAAATTCCGAAACACAATTTCTTCTCGAATCTCAATTTCTTCCCCAGTGGGTACAATTAAATTTTCTACTTGAGCAACGGCAAACGGACGCAAACTTTGAAACACAACATAATTTCCACTCTCTCCAGCCAATACTTCAGCTAAACCAACTTCCTCACGATATTGCACCAACTTATGCTTAGATTTCATGCGAGAAAATATAGAGGTAGTGCGGTTGGCATTGAAAAAAGGCGATCGCGTTGGTCTGGGCCAATTTTTCCGCAAAGCACTGGGGTCTGTCAAAACTTGACTACAAATTTGGTCAATATCTACTGCAACATCACCATCTCGCCCCAAATGTCGCAAGTCTAAACAAACCATATCCAAACCTGCTTGCTCTAAACCATCAAGTTTATCGAGAATAAATTGGTCTTTATCTAAAAACATAAATGTGCCATGTACCGTTTCCACAGTTGGGAAAGGTCGGTTATTGCTATCCTCGGATGACACGGTAGTTTGCAGATTTACTTCTGGTTTTGAGTCAGAGTCTAACAAATGTGGAGACAATAGCGATCGTGGGGAATAAAACAGCAAAATTTGCCCCACTCCCAAAATTTCACAACCTACTGGCAGAGTTTGACAATATTCTATCAGCTTTTGCTCTGGCAGCTCGATGGATAATATTAAACGTTCGAGGGAATCAGAAAAAATATCGCACCAACCTCGCAATGCTTCCAAATTGTGATTACCAGTTTCAACAATAAGTTGTAGCGCTATAGTAGGGTAATGAGTTTTCAGCCACCAAGCTGCTCCAGGGTCACAAACCCGCACTGCCGAAAACTTGCTCATATCCCACTGAGTTAGTTGTTGGCAAATTTGACTCATAACTTTTTCTGGCATCAGAATATCCCACACCAAGACCGGGCGTAAATTATGTTGTATTGCTGCTGATGCTAATGACTGTAGTTGTTGTTGTGAGAGTTGCCCCTGTCTGGCAAGAATGATTGGTTGTAGTAAAATCTCTTGTAAGTTGGGAGCATTGACGCACTTTTCTAAATCGTTGATAGATGAGACAAAAGTGTTAAATTGCATAGGAAAAATTTTCTACTGATATAGTTAAATAAATTCTGGTAGTTGTGCATAGTAATGGTCATTTCAGTTATCAGTTAGCCTCTTGCAGAGGAACTGCGTTAACAGTTAACAGTACTTCCTACTTAAGTAGGAGGCAATAAAATACTGAACTTTCTTTTTTTATCCCCTTAAAAGGGGAGGCTTGAGACCTTATTTTTTAGTCAAGTAGGAATTGTAGCATTATAGTATTGTGGGTGTTTATATGGTTTTTTCTCTCTATGGTAGGTTCATTTATATAATACCATGTCTGGTGTTGCTATATGGAGATATCTATTGAATTAGGAGTTAAGTTTGTCGGTATCATTAAAGTCAGGAAAAGCTGTTCAACAATTAATAATTAACTATTACCTCTCATGAAAAAGAAGAGGATTGACTAAAAGAATTTTTTTTTTGTTTTCTCTTGGTCGATTGGATATGGCTTTCCCGTTCCGGTATCTCCGCTTTTTCCGCTTTAAAAGAGAGGCTTTAAATCTTAATTATTCGGTAAAGCTCTTATAGTAGATAGGGAGCAAACGAAAATATGAAAAATGAATTAATTCATCTAATGTATGATTAATGATTAAAATTAAGTACCTAAACAAAATTAATTACCTACTCTGATTATATGTAACCCTTACAGTATAAGGAATTCAGTTTCCCTCAATGTGTAATTAATTTTGTGTACCTGCTTATGTCAATTTCAGCCGAAACTCAAGTATAAATATTAACTATTAAATTACAGTTATTAAATATGACAACCCTAACATTAAATCTACATCCCCTACTTGAATTAACTGACGAAAAGTTTCACCAATTCCGTCAAAATAAACCGAAAATCAGATGAGAATGCACTGCACTAGGAGAATTAATTATTGTGCCACCAACAGGAGGAGAAACTTGCAGGCGGAATGCCGAGATTACCTATCAATTACAAGCTTGGGTTTGCCAAAATAAAAGTTTTGGAATTGCCTTTGATTCTTCCACAGAATTTAAACTACGATTAATTACTTTTCCTTTCCCTGCTGCTGGTTGAATAAAAATGTAACTTTGTTTGGCAAATTCTCACCTTAAAAGAAAAGGAAAATTTTCCGCCTATTTGCCCTGACTTTATAATTGAATTACGCTTTCGTACAAATGATTTAGAAGACTTATAAGTAAAAATGCAAGAATATCTAAATAATGGAATGGTTTTAGTTTACTTAATTAACCCGCGAAGACAAAAACTAGAAATTTATAACTCCAATCAAACAGTAGAAATATTACAGCACTTTGCACAACCAACTGGTACAAAATTAATCCCAATTTTAAACTTACTCTTTCTCATTTTTTCTCTGTGCCTATGCCTATGTGGATAATTAATTATTTTACTTAACCTTTACGCAAAATGCTGTAGACAATCCAAAAACTAACTATATCAGGCGAACCAATATTAGCAGGATTTATATTAGAATTAGAGTCTATTTTTAGTTGAATTTATAGGTGGCGATAGTGCTCCACACCGCTGAGGCGAAAGTCAGATAAAATAAAATCATCTCTGTTACGACTGAAATAACAAGAAAGTGGCAATACTCACTCCCAAAAAAAATGATTTCTCTCAAATTTGACAAGAAAAATTTATCTCAACCCTTAATAATCTTACTGATTATTACTATAACTTTAGGTATTGGGTTCCGCTTCTTAAACCTCGATAAAAAAGTCTATTGGCATGACGAAGTATTTACTTCTCTGCGAGCCGCAGGTTTTAATCGTACTAATATTGACCAAGAATTATTTATTAACCAAATTATTCCCGCTCAAGAACTTCAAAAATATCAACAAATTCAATCAGAAAGCACTTTCCAAGGCACTCTCAAATCTCTGATAATTGAAAATCCGCATCATCCGCCTTTCTATTATTTGATAGCCCGGTTATGGATGCAAAAATTTGGCAGTTCCCTCACTGCATCTCGCAGCTTACCAGTATTAATCAGTTTATTATCTTTACCTCTCATATATATTCTAGCCAGGCAACTTTTTAATTCCCATTTAACTGCTTTACTCGCAACTACATTTTTAGCTTTATCGCCCTTTGATATTTTATTTTCTCAAACAGCCAGACAATATAGTTTAGTTACTGTGTTGATTCTTGGTAGTAGTATTTTATTATTACGGGCTTTGGATTCTCGAAGCTGGAAAAATTGGGGATTTTACAGTCTAATTTCGGCTCTAGGTTTATATAGTCATCTGTTTTTTGCCTTAACTCTTATCGCTCATGGAATATTTGTTATCAGTAATTGGTTTATCTCAAATTATGTAGGAAAAGTTACCTCTGAAAAAAAATCAAAATCCTCAAAAATTAAACATTTAATTCAAACACTACCTCTGGATTTTGGCATTGCCTCAGTAGCAATAATAGTTCTCTATATTCCTTGGATATTCGTACTAATTAATAATCTGCAACGAGTTTCTGATACGACAAACTGGGCTAGAGTCTCAGTCGGTTTTGATTATTTAGTAAAACTGTGGATTTTAAGTTTTTCTTGTTTGTTTATGGACTTAGATTTTGGCTTCGATCGTATCGCTACATATTTACTGAGATTGCTATTTATAATAATTATTAGTTTCGGAGTCTATACAGTTTGTCGTTATTGCAGTCTCTCTACAAAAATATTCATTCTAACTTCGATTTTTGTACCTTTTCTTCTGTTAGTAATACCCGATTTACTATTGGGTGGAAAACGATCTGCTGTCACCCGTTATTTGATTTCCTGCTTTCCAGCCATACATTTATCCGTTGCTTATTTATTAGGGAGATATTTGGATCAAAAATTCTGGCGAGTAGTATTAGCGATATTATTGACAGCAAGTATTTCATCCTGTAGTGTCAGTGCTGTTTCTGATACTTGGTGGAGCAAAAGCTTGAGTTATTTTAATGCTGAGGTTGCCAAAAAAATTAATGCTAGTGACTCCCGACTGTTATTGAGTGATGTGGGAAATAATTATACTAATACGGGAGATTTGATTTCACTGAGCTATCTATTAGATGATGATGTACGACTATTATTGCTGAGTAAATCGCCTAATTTAGAAATGGTTGCGGGTGA
The DNA here is from genome assembly GCA_049647275.1 of Microcoleaceae cyanobacterium. Lineage (GTDB taxonomy): Bacteria > Cyanobacteriota > Cyanobacteriia > Cyanobacteriales > Microcoleaceae > JASJEE01. Next base: position 18,232 of record JBARXI010000112.1, on the reverse strand, counting down.
GTCTGAGCTTTTTGTCTTTCGCCCTTCTGGGAAATTACGGGAGGCTATAAAAGCAAAGCAGTGGGAATTAAAATCTGCGGTTGCGGGAGAGCTTTGGAGAGTCATAAAAATGCCAATTTGATTAGGGGAGTTGTTGATTTTAGGTATTAACGAGTAAATTAATATTAGAGCGCGGTTACAGTTTTTTTCATATTCTTGAAAATCTGTTGGTGGGTTTTTATCTTGCTCAAGAAAAGCTCTTTTCCGTTGAGTTTTGCTTCCGAAAATTAACCTATAATTAAAACCAGAATATTGAAAAGGAGAAAATTATGATTGCTCAACCAGATTATCAAAAAATGACCCCTGAAGAATACCTAGAATGGGAAGCTAAACAGGAATTTCGCCATGAATATGTGGATGGAAAAATTTTAGCCATGACGGGAGCAAGTATTCTTCATAATAATATTGCTATTAACTTTTGTATCGCTTTAAGACCCCATCTTCGTCCAAAAGGCTGTCAAGTAAATGTGTCGGATGTCAAAGTTAGGGAGAGTAAAAATAGTCGTTATTTTTATCCAGATTTAGTTATTACTTGCAATGCTAATGACTTAAAATATCGCGATTTTATCGAACATCCTACAGTAGTAATTGAAATTCTTTCCCCAAGTACAGAAAAAGACGACCGCGGCGATAAGTTTAGATATTATCGTCAGTTTTCTAGTTTGCAAGAGTATGTTTTAGTTGATTCAGAATCAATATCTGTAGAAAATTTTCAACGTGGAGAGGGGAAAATGTGGCTTTATTCTGCATATACAGAGGGAGAGTCAATTACATTATCGAGTATTGAATTTAATTTTTCTATTGACATTTTATATGAGGGAGTTAGTTTTGAGACTGAGCAAAAACAGTAAAACCCAATCCGTTTGAGTAGATATTTCCCTAGGATTTACACTAGAGGGTTCCAACGGACATTCTATGACTTAGCTCTACCGGGAAAAAAGTAGGGATGTTATATTGAACCTTCCTAATGATATTTTTTATCCTTAATCTACCACACAATTTCTAACATATTCTCTAACAATAGGAGATAAATCAAACATAATTTTATCCCCTTCGAGTCTTTGTAACAAATAATGTCTTGTCAAGGAGCGTAATCCATTAATTAAATCCATTGATGATAATGATAAAGCTTGTTTGATGTCTTCTCTTGACACAGCTCTATTGTATTTGCTAATTTCTCCAATAATCTGTCGTTCGATAGGTGAGAGTCTAGAGAATATTTCGGTTAATTTTAAGCATATTTCTTCTGTTAAGAGCAAACCTTCTTCAGTTAAAAATTCAGAGACATTTCCTAGAAAAATATCTTTAATTACACTAGCAATATATTCTAAATAAACCGGATTACCTTCATATAAATTAATCAGTTTTGACCATGCTTTTTCATTTTATAAGCCATATTTTTTTAGGTCAATATTTTCTATTCCTGATAATTCTAAGCATTTAACAGGATATAAGTCTTCGTCTAAGCAGAGCATTTCTTGACATTGTTCTTGACTAATTAAAATTAAGCTGCTTTCATGTTCAATTTCTACAAGCTTTTGGAAAAAATCTTTATAGTCTTGATATTTACTTTGATACTTTCCAGCAAATTCTCCCAGGGTAAATAATTCTTGTACATCATCAAAAATAATTAAACATCTTTGCTCGCGTAAAAGTTTGAAAAGTTGAGTCAATTTGTTGTCAGCTAGAAGAGAGTCTGGATTAGTAGCGGTTAAAATTTCAGTAATAATGTTATCTAAAGATGGGGATAGTTTAATACTTTTCCAGATAATTACGTCAAATAGGTGTTGATTTACATCGATAAAACGTCTGACTAGGCTACTTTTACCAATTCCACTTAATCCTAAGACTGAGATGAGACGAATATTTTGATTTCTTAGCCAATTAGACAATGTTTCAATTTCCTGTTTTCGTCCGTCGAAATTAGTGATTTTAGGAGCGAGAATTAAATCTTGATAGGTGGTATTTTTCGTGGCTTTCTTTTCATCATCTATGGATTGAACTTCAGCAGCTTGAGGATGATTTTAACACCAAGTAACATTGCCATTGACTAAACCAAAAAACTGAGAATTTTTACCTCTTTCTATTGTCCAACAAAAATTAGATTTATTAACATTTTCTCCCTCTAATTGTTCAGATAAAATTTTATATAACTTACGACTAACATCTCCAATATAGTTGGAACTTTTATATCCACACTCCTCCGCAATTTGACCGTAAGTTTTACCTTCCCATAATCCTTTAATAACAGCTTTTTCTAAATCGTCTAGATGTTCTCCAGTTTGTTTCTCCACTAACCTATCCACGAATTGTAACACTTCTGTAATAATCATCTAATTTAGATATACTAATAGTTTTCACTATTATAACTTCAGGGTAAACCAACAAAATCAGGGTTTTTCAGGTTTTGACTTAATATTTTGTTATCAAGAATTTCAGAAAATCAGTTTTTTTCAGTTGGCAGTGTTGAGAAAAGGTGACTTATCCTCTAAAAAGATGCAACTTTAAGTAAGAGAAAAAATATGGATTTACATCGGGCGATCGCTTTGGATAGCCCTTAAATTTTCATCTTTTGATTTACCAATGCCCAAATTTAAACATTAGGTACAACTGATGACTGGTCAACAAAATCCAAACAATCAAAACACCCAAACAAATCAACCCCAAAATTTATTGAACAGATTTATCAAATCTATCCGTAAAAATAGTACGCTGATTGTTGTTGCTACTATTGGTGGTATTATGAGTAATATCATAGGAGCTGTTGTTGATTTTGTAGAATTTCAAGGACTTCTCTATCCTCAAAGAGATACTAGCAATTATGAATCGGGGTGGATTTTGGTCAAAATCACAGGATGGTCAGAGACATCTTATGATTTCGCTGAACAACACGAAACAGGTGGACTCAGAGCTTTTTTTGTTCAGAGATTAAAAGGAACATCTAAACTAACTTCTATGATTTATACAGACGATAAACCTATGGATATAGATATAAATAGAGGCGTATCTCCAGAGAATGATATTAGTGTTCTAAAAAATGTAGATTACGAAGGCAAAATTCCTGGTATTATCAAACCTATATCAAAAAGAAATTCTCAAACGCTTCATGCACGACTTATTCAGGCTCATGTATCAGAAGAACCTGTTTGTCTTTTTGTTTATGGTATACGTGATAATGAGAAGTCTCAATTCTTGAATATTGTATACTTTCAAACAGTGAATCAAAATTTTCAAGCTGACTATAATACTTTTATAACAGAAGAAAATCCACAGAAGAAACAGAAGAAATTAGTTGAGTTAACTGGGGATGTTTGCCCTGGTAAAAGCTTGTTCGAGTAATTATCAAAATATCAATCCTTAGTTGATAGATATTTTGACTCTCGAATATGAGCTTTCGTTAATCAGCAAAAACCGGGTTTTTTAACAACCATTAATATCTTCCTCGCCATGCCATAAACCCGGTTTCTTTATATCCGTGTTAAAAATCCTTGTCGTGCCTTATTCAATGAATCAAACTCGGAGAAGTCAACACAAATACATCTCGATATCCCATTTCTTCAGTCACAGGTTTAATCGGAGTCGTAAAGTGGAAAAATTCATGGTCATTTACCAACAATAAATCCCCTGGATTCAGCACTTTACTAAACACGGGCTTTTCTTTTTTCGCTGTATAAAGATGAGTTGCACCACCTTGGATATTATGTCTATCAACTGCAAATATCCCAATAAAATCTGTGCCGTCTCTGTGAATACCTTCCGGTGCAGGATTACCAAAATTATTAGGCGAACAAATAGTTCTAATTTGATGCACTCCAATTTCTGCTTCTGGATGTATTTTGCAGGAATCACAGAACGCTAAAATCATTTTTTTGAAGTTATCTAAGGCGATAAGTCTGTCATCTATTTCAGCAAATTCTCTTTTAATATCTCCTGCTAAAGGGTTGTAATTTTTAGTTTGCAAAAGATAACCGTGAGGCTGTTTAATCAACTCTTCCCCAGAGATAATAAAACGAGAAAGTCTTCTATAACGATACTTAGCTTTCATGTATGGGTCAACCGGAAGGTCAGCAAAAAATTGTTCAAAACCTTCCATACTAATTGAGTTTACCTTTTTGTGGGTAAACATAAAAGCGTAATCTAAATTAATTGATTCTAATACTCTTTCCATAGTTATTTCTCCCTATTTTGTAGAGCAAAATTTTAGTTTTATACTGCTATATTTTTAGTATAGCTCGGGTTTATGAGAAGTGTTGCTAAACAGTATACAAACTATTAAATTTTGTTAAAAAGTGTATCAAATTACTCAAAAAAAATGGTTCAGAGCAAGTTGATTAATTGATAGATAGTAAAAAAATACTTCCCTAATTCTTCCTTCTAACCATCCGTACATCCGTGTATAAAATCCCTGTCGTGCCTGACTTACCAAATAAAAATTAACCTCGTACAGATTTGACCAAAGCTTGACAACCTTGTAGAAAAATACTCACATCTATACCCAATCCAACATACTGCACCCCACAATCAATCCATTTTTTAGCAGTCTCAGGATTATTAGTAAAAGTACCGACAGCTTTACCAGCATTCCGGATAATTTCTACGGCTTTTTCCATTAATTCAACAACTCTAATATCATTCACCTGACCAGGAATACCCAACGATTGGGATAAATCATAAGGGCCGAGAAAAATCACATCAATATGAGCAACTGTAACAATTTCTCTCAGATTTTCTATACCTTTTGTACCTTCAACATGAACTACAACTAAAGATTCTGTATTCAATTGATCGGTAATATTACTGCCTGCTGAAGTGTAAATTCCAGCGCGAGTTCCGAATGATAAACCTCGGCAACCAATAGGATTATATTTAGCACTTTGTACTACTATTTCTGCGTCGGTTATTGTTTCTATTTGTGGTACTTGTACGCCCGCACTACCAATATCAAGAGCGCGTTGAATTTGTGGGGCATCGTTTTTGCCAACACGAATAACGGGGGCAATACCAACACAATCAGCCGCGCGACAAAGGTCTTCTGCAACTAGGATATTTAGGGGTCCGTGTTCGAGGTCAATGACTGCGAAATCAAATCCCGCTATACCACAAATTTCTATGAATGCCGGGTAAGCGCAATTCATAAAAGGGCCGAGTACGACTTCGCCGTTTTTGAGTTTTTGTTTAAGTTGGTTTTTTTGCATAACAGCTTATGAGATTTGTTGGTTAATTAACACACTTGATACTAAATTAAGTTTATATTGATTAGTTATGAAGTAGGGCTTTTTTTTTCTAATCGACATAGGTGTGGAAAATAAATATACGTTTTAATTAGAGTGGCTAAGGAAAGAAAAAGTCACTCTAAAAAATCATTTTTTGTAAAAATATCTTACCTGTTTCCAGATGAGGTGTTCCCTGTTGCCTACTCCTGCAAAAAATCTATATTTTTTTCCCAGAGGTCTAATATGAAATACGAAAAATAATGGTACAGTTATTTGACAAAAGCTTCTCGTTGAGGCAGAGAGTAAAAAAGTAATTTTAGATGAAATACAATTCAATAATTAACAATTATCTCTGTTTAAAACGGATTGGATTGACGAGCGGGAAAATCTTTTCTTTCTTTCCCTTAAAAAGAGAGGCTTTTTACCTGAATTATACCAATTTATCAATGTTTGCTACAAATAGTTAGACTTTTTACAGGAGTTAGGTGGGAGTAGCTTAAATATCATTTCTTATAGTAGACATAGGCGTGAAAAAGAATGTAGAAACTTGAGTAGGGAGTAGGGAGTAGGGAGTAGGGAGTAGGGAGCAGCAAGCATAGGAAAACTTGTTCTGGGTCAATAGCAGACGTTATTTTAACCCTAATTAAACGGACTGTATATAACCTCAAGACAAGGATTGCTCAAATAGAAATATTTAATTTCTAGCAGATGTCTAGTTAATATCCATTTTTAAGACCCCGCTCTTAAGGGCGGGGTTTTAAAGAGACATTTTACCAAAAATCTTTTAATGACCTTTATTATTCATAACATTCTTTTTTGAAATTGGTGTTATACCATGTCCGGATGATTAAGTATAATAAAAATGTTCTCCTGTCGCTCTCGAAGGAATATCCCAAATTTCTGCTCCTATTCAGTTTTCCCTCTTGAATTTACACCTACCACCTACCACCTACCACCTACCACCTCAGAACTTTATTATCACTTATTAAGCTGACATGATATTATTTGGTAATTATCTAATTATGCTATCTCCTCACACAGACCAGACTCTCTATCAATCGTCTGTAGCAAATATTAACCTATTTAATATAAAATGTGCCATTTTATGTATTTAGGAAAGCACCTTATTTCCAGCTTTAGACAATTTATCTTTCGCTGCTTGAAAGTAAATAAATTCATTGCCAAAATCTAGAATTAAATGATGATGGTTATGAACAAATAGAACAGGAAAGAACAATCGGTATCTTTTATAAATCTATCTGATTTAGTATTAGATCGAGTCCGCCTAATTAACCATTAAGTATTCAAGCGGACATAATATTATTCCCGTTTGTGATTCAATCTCCCAGACAAATACCCATACTCCGGGCAGTTTTGACTAAAGTATCATCAGGGTCTACTGCTCTGTATTTAGCGATCGCATCTACAATCGGCACACTGAAAACTTGTCGATTTTGCCAAGCCACCATCCGGTCATATTTTTCTTCAGCAATCAGGTCAACTGCTGCTACCCCAAATGCTGAAGCAATTAAACGGTCGGTGGGAGAAGGAGTACCTCCCCGTTGAATATGACCTAATACAGTTACGCGAGTTTCTGCATCACTACAAGCAGAAATTTGATCGGCCAAATATTGCCCGATACCACCAAATCGAGATTGACCAAAGGAATAGTTTGTTGTTACGGCTTCCCCATTTTCAGTACGCACCGCCTCTGCTACAGTTACCAAAGAGTAATTTTTGCCTAAATCTTGACGTTTGCCGATATAGTCACAAATTCGCTCTATTTTGTAAGGAATTTCCGGAATCAAAATCACATCTGCACCGCCAGCAATACCAGCATTCAGGGCAATATGACCTGCATCTCGCCCCATTACTTCTAAAATTATAACTCGGCTATGACTAGCAGCCGTGAAATGTAAGCGGTCTAGTGCTTCTGTGGCAATGTTGACAGCAGTGTTAAAACCGATGGAGAATTCGGTACAGTTGACATCATTATCTATAGTTTTGGGGATACCAACTAGATTTAAGTTTCCCTGTTGAGCAAGTTTACGGAGAATAGCCAGACTACCATCACCACCGATACCAATTAAAGCATCAAGTTCAAGTAAATGATAGCCCTTGATAATTTCCTCAGAGCGATCGCCCACACTTCCATCTGACATCGGAAATGCAAAGGGGTCGCCTTTATTAGTAGTTCCTAAAATAGTACCACCTGCTGTTAGTAAAGGGTCGATTTTTTCTATCTCAAGTTTGATTGCTTTTGGCGGACGCTCCATCAATCCCTGAGTAGCTTGGCGAATGCCAAAAACTTCCCAATTGTAAGTTACTACTGCATGATACACCACAGCCCGAATTGCCGGGTTTAAACCTGCACAATCTCCCCCACTGGTCAGGATGCCAATACGTTTGTGTTTTACCATAATTAATATTTTTTTAGATAGTGGGTGTAAATTTTTGACAGTTTCAATTATTCAGTTGTAGCTGTCTGTAAGTAAATTTTACCAATCAATTGTCAGACATTTCTCAGTTTTTTCACTAAATCAAATAAACTATGCCTGCTACTTTTTATCTATCGGCTTCAAGCCATATTTTTTTACTTTTACCTTGACAAATCTTCTGTAATCTTTGATTTATTTTTAAGAAATGCTAATTTTTTTAGATTAAAATTAAGTTGGCAATTAATACTTAAATCAAAATAACAAATAACAGTTTATCTTGCTGATAATGTATTGGATATTAAGTTGCTAGATTTAAGTACCTTTGTAAAATTAATTGAAAATTTTATGTAATATTAAGTCCGGTGGATTAGTTCTTATTTGGTCGCTTCACCTGCAGCAGTTGCTGAAAACTTTCTTTTTTTTTTGCTCCCCTACTCCCTACTTCCGCTGCTCTCCTACTATAAAAATCAAAAATAACAGTTTATCTTGCTGATAAGTAGCTCCACTTAATTAAAGATAAAACGATATCTCTATTTTTAAGTTGTTGCGCTGTTTCTATTTGACGTTTATTTCGGTGGAGCTACTTAATGTATTGGATATTAAGTTGCTAGATTTAAGTACCTTTGTAAAATTAATTGAAAATTTTATGTAATATTAAGTCCGGTTGATTAGTTCTTATTTGGTCACTTCACCTGGAGCAGTTGCTGAAAAATTTCTTTTTTTTGCTCTCTTACTCCCTACTTCCGGTGCTCCCCTACTATCTAAATGTTCGGTGTATAACCGGATTTGATATAAGTAGGGAAAAGGGAACAAAAAATATAGGAGAGTGTAGATAGATATACAAATAATTTTGCCTACCTAGTGTTCTGTCAGTATTAAAATGATGGATAGAAGAATCAGTTTTTTAATCCTCTCCCTGCTTCCTGCTCCCCTGTCGCCTTATTTTTCAAATTAAAATTATCGGAGTACTACTTAACTCGGTCTGCAACAATTAATAATTAATAATTAGGGCATAATTAGGGCTTGCTGAATAACTCTTCGGGTAATGATAGTTAAGACTTTTAACACTTTTAGGAGTGAAGGCTGTACAAGCTTTTAGGAGCCAATTTCTGAAAATGTAACCATTTTAAGCAGACAAGGGCTAAAAAATCAAGCATACAATTCTTCCTCCTACCTTCTCTTTCTTCCCCATTCCTCTTGTAGGGGCGTTACGAAGTATGCGCAAGCAAACGGCCGGAAAGCCCCTACGACTGACTCCTACCCTCCAAAAAAAAACTTTTTCAGCAAACATTCATTAACAATTACCTCTCCTTAAAAAAGAGGATTAACTAAAAAAATATTTTTTCTTTTTTTCCCTTGAAAAGAGAGGCTTTATATAGCAATCCTAAATAATGTGTAAAAAATTTAGATGTATTTATTTTGTCTTCTACCTACCACCTAAGACCTAACACCTACCACCACCAAAAATTTATAACTGAAATAGGATTGCTATATTAAGCGTGATAAATGTTTGCTACAAATAGTTAGAATTTTTCGCAGGAGTCTGTCGGGGTAATTTCGGTCCGAATGCGGAGCATGACCTTAGAAAATTACCCGTACAGGAGTCAGAATAAATAACTTAAATATGATTTCCTAGTATACATATTCCTGTCAATTAAACCCCGTCTTTAAGGACGAGTTTCAAAGAGACATCTAACCAAAAATCTTTTAATTCCTGTTATTATTCATAACATTCTTTTTTCAAAATAGTATTAAACCTTAATTTTAGGTAAAATATATAAGTAGTCATGCAAAATTAGTAACTTTGTCAACAGAGAAAACAACAAAGGCTGTAATAGCTTAGACTAAAAGAATACAGCGATTTATTATTATATTGAGAACTGTGTAATTAATTTTGCCTAAGCACTTAATGAATTTTGCTTAATTACTTATCTTACGATCTGTGGAGTTGGATAAAATTTTGATAAATTTTGATAAATTTTGACTTTTGTAGGAGCTTGGTAAACAAGCCCCTAGAAATAGTTGACTGTAGGAAGCGCTTGATTACCGCGCCCATTGTTCGAGAATATAACGATAAAAACTCTCTGTATCGACTCGTTCCATTGCCATAATTTTTCGCCCACCAGTTTCTACTTTTATCCGACCTTGACTGACACCTTTCGTAATAACTACAGTTTCCCATTCTTTCAGTTGATAAAATTCTGGATGAGCTAAATAAGCAGTTGCTAAAACATCCCAAAAATAATAATCCTGAGAAATTGCCAAAGCATAACATTGTCCAGCCAAATCAGATATAGGATACTTTCTTTGCCTTCCCAATTTTCTAGAAAATTCAGAAGTTAGGGGTACATTATTAGTAATATCCAAAGCACAAAGTACTATCGGAATTTCAGTTTGCCAAACCCTTTCAATAGCAAACGGGTCCCAATAAGCATTCCATTCTGCCGACATATCTTGCCCTGGCTCCATATCTTTACTAACATTTCCAGGTACATTTAAAGCTCCACCCATCCACACAATTTCTTGAATTTTTGACTCAATTTCTGGAGCAATATCTAAAGCTACAGCAACAGTTGTTAAAGGACCAGTTACTATTAATGTTACAGGTTCCGGTGCAGATTTTAAGACTCGTACCATAAAATTTTGACCAGATTCTGAAACTAAAATAGTATCAATATTTTCCTTCTCATTTAAAATCGGAAAATGGTCAACAGCAAAAGAATCTCTCCTGAATAAAACCGGAAAAGGATTAACACCCCGTACCGTACTTTCTACTACTGGAATATCAGAACATCCCATTAAGTCTAGGATTTTTCTAGTCGCATTAATTGCAGGTTCAATATAACAATCAGCAGGTGTGACAATCACTCCTAAAGGTTGAACATTTTCCATAGTCATCAACAAAACAGTGGAGAGAAAATCATCTACAGCACCATCATGATCCATCAGTACAAGTTTTTTGGACATAAAGATTTAGGATTGTTTAGAATTTCGTTTTAATTGGAATGATATTTAATCTTAGGACAAGTTTAGACATATTCTTGAGAATTGAAAAGTAACTTATACCAATTAGATAAAATTGGGATTGGGGATTGGGGAAACTCTGTGTGTGCAGGAATTTCGGAATTCTAAGTGAGTCGCAACTTTTTATTTACCTACTCCTTAAAATCTACAACCTACCACCTAAAACCTACTTGTAGTAAATTTTTTCCAAATTATATTAAGTATCCACACACCCTATCTTTAAATAAATGAGATAAAATATTCAGGCAAAGCATCATCAAATCTCTAGTAAATTGTCAAGTTGAATTATGTACACAGAATCACAAGAAAGGAACAATAGCAATAACACAAATAACAATATTGTGCCAGTAGAAAGAGTAAACAAATTACTGATAGAGTCAATTGATACTTTAGAAGAAATTCTCAAAAATCAACAACTTCCAGCACAAGAAAGAGCAACAGTAGCCCTGAAAATTCTAGAAATGACAGGTCTTTTGTCTCAGCAAAGTCATCAGTCACCAGCGACATTAATCTCCCATGCTCAACAACAACTAAATCAACTGCAGACCAATAATGTTGGAACACAATCGTTTACTCAAAAACCACCGACAGTACCAGTTAAATCTGATTTTTTATCTGCTGAATATGCGGAAATAAAAAATCTTTTATCACCAGAAGAAAACCAAAAAGCTATAGAGGAGGCAATTAATAAACGAGACCAATATATTGAATCAACTACAACAACCAAAGCGGATAAATATCGTCAATCTTATGTGTTATTTGCACAATACTTTCCCGAATTATCTGCACTTATTCAAAGCAAAATTTTTGAAGCTTTGCCAGAAGTATTAACCAGACTCAAATTTCGCCCCTTTGAAATATCAGAAATAGAAGTGCAACTAACAGCACATAATGATGGTTGCTATTACAAAATTCATAATGATGCTGGTAGCGAACAAACAGCAACTAGAGAACTTACTTATGTTTATTATTTTTATCAAGAGCCGAAAACTTTTTCTGGGGGCGAGCTGAGAATTTATGATACTGAAATTAAGGGTGGTGGGGTAATAACTCATCAGAACTATAAAACTATTACACCTGCTAATAATTCAATCGTCTTTTTTAACAGCCGTTGCCGACATGAAGTAATGCCTGTAATTTGTCCTTCAAAAGCATTTGAACATAGTAGATTTACTGTTAATGGTTGGATTAGAAAATTAGTTAAATAAAATAGTTATTTATTTTCATTTATCTATAGCAGGAAACAGCTCCAAAAAGCAACAGTGAGAACAAAATTGACCGGATTCGATTAATCATCAGTCGATGTCATAACTCACTCTTTTTTTTGCTATAGAAATCTTATCTGAATTGTGAGACATTGTAGTCTTTTAGGGAACAGGCAATAGGCAACAGATAAGAAAGAAAAAACTGTATTTTATGAATATGAAAACTACTATATTCTCTACTTTTAGGGAATAGTAAAATTATCACATCTGACTCCTTATTGCTATATATATAATATATCAATTCTCAATTGGTTGTGAAAAATTCGATAAAAGTCAATATTAACTGATAATTTTCATAAATTCTGTACGTCGCCAATCCGACGGCTCCCCTACCTGAGTTGTGAGGAACTAACTCCTAACCACCACTAAAATATTACAACTGAAATAGAATTGCTATATATCATATGCACCTACTATTTAATGGCTGCTTTAGGTTGTCATAAATCAAAATTAGTGCTAAAATTATTTATAACCCTAATTAATCAGGTATTGCCTATGAAACAAAAAAAAGATCAAAACAACAATCAACATCTAACTAACGAAAGAATTCGTTTCCCTGAAGTTAGAGTTATTGATGAAAATGGCTCTAATCTGGGCACAATGACACCCAAAGAAGGATTATCAATCGCTCAAGAAAAAGAACTTGACTTAGTTTTATTTGGTGACAAAGCCAAACCTCCTGTCTGTAAAATAATTGATTACGGTAAATACAAATATCGAGAGGAAAAAGAAAAGAAAGCCTCCCGTCAAGTAAAAACTCAGCTAAAAGAGTTGAAGATGCGCTACAAAATAGAAGAACATGATTATTCTGTGCGCGTAAAGCACGCTAAACGATTCTTAAACTCAGGTGACCAAGTTAAAGCTAGTATTAGATTACGCGGTCGGGAAAATTTACACACAAACTTAGCTAGAGATTTGCTAGACCGCATGGCAAAAGATTTACAAGAGTTAGCACAAGTACAACAAGCACCTAAGAAACAAGGAAGTAGTATGACAATGATACTAGTGCCAAAACAGTCAGGTTAAATTGATAGATAGGATCTGAAAAAAAGATGACTGTTGGGAGCTAATCTCTCTCAGTTATTTTTTTGTATCGAGTCTGGTTTAATGAATCATTAAAAATTTGGTAGTCATGCATAGTAATGGTGGGGATATATATTTTTTAATTTCTCCCCGCACCCCCACACTTCCCACACTTGTGCGCTTCCTTTACTATTACTATGCACCACCACCAAAAATTTATTCTCACTCTCCCTATTTTCCCCACTCTTAAGAATCTCCACAAGTCTTTCCCAGCGGAAATAGCAAATATTAAACAAATATTAAAAATACTAATTTCTCCCATCCCTATTATTAGGCATTATTAGGCAGGGTCTATGATGCTTGACAGATATTTTCCCATCAACAACCATACCAGGCCAATTTTTTTGCCTCTAGCCTTTCCCTTCAGTAGACTAGGAATGTAGAGTTGGAGAAAAGCCCATGAAAAAATCATCTAAAGCTAAAGGCCGTCTTGTTTGGAATCACTCAACCCATATTGACGGTTTAATTCCTATTTTAGAGAAACTGACCCAAAACCAGAGTATTCAAACTATTACTCCAGGGGTTATTAGTAGATCTAGAAGTCATATCCCTCATTTAAAGTTAAGAATCTCAGTGCCTATTCGTGGCGGGTTTAAACTCCTCGCTAGACAAGGAAAAGCGGTGCAAGAGGTATTTATGTTAACCAGTTTAACTCAAGATGATTTAGAACTGGCGATCGCTCAAGTCTTAGCTAAATAAATCTACTTACCATCCGATTTTTCTAGACAGATTTGGAAAAAATATCTGATTAAAGCCTGCACTGACCAGGGAAAAGTGTAGGCTTTTGGTAGCTCTAAATTTATCACTTCAGTTCCTCCCAATATTGCCCTTGGGCGACCCCCGCGAGATTACCAAGACTCACGAGGCGGAGTTTTATGCTTCTGGCGCACCTGCCTCCAAGCCAGCTATTTCTCTACAAACCGACAAAATTTATCTAAGTTTTGAGGCTAGCTGGTTAAACTAAAAACAATATTTTTATTTAAAAAAAAACACGAATTAAGTAAGTCGGCATAAATAAACCCATAATGTGGGCAATGCGCGTAGGAAGCTAAAACTTTTATACAAAGATACTTATAGCAATTGCCAACCCTACAACTAAAAACAATATTTTTATTTAAAAAAAAACGCGAATTAATCAATCAATAAGTCCAATTATCCTGCCACTTCACAGTTCCTTCTTCAGCTAACAACCACTGACGACAAACCAAATTTTCTCGCTTCGGAATTTCTATTTCATTTCCATTTTCATCCCGGCAAACAATTGCATACTTATAAGCAATCACTTTTCCTGCACTTTCATTAAACGGAATTTCACCAAACCAAGTATTAGTATTAATATACTCTAACTGGTAAGCCTTACTAATATCCCAACTTCCCAACTCTGGGCAATCTCCTGTTACTACTATTGCCTCACCATGATTCGTTGAAATCCCATTTAACTGTGCTCGAACAATTACTTTACCCTTGACACGATTGCCCAAATAATTAATCACAATCATATCTTGTGTACCCAATACTAAATTATAGAGCGCTCCATCTTTTACTTCAAAAAACCGCTTCGTTAAAATACAGATATATTCCCCATCTTCCAAATCTGTTTCTACCCTGTCTATTGTCACTGAATTACCTCGATTAATTGCCACAAAACAGCGATAATCCCGGTAACATCGTACATAACAATAAACATCCTCAGTAATATATTTTTGCCATTGACTTCCCAGAGAAACAGCAGGATTAATCCGACGTACTTTTGATAATAATTGAAGGTCTCGATAAATAGGTGTATCTGTCTCCCATTTTTCCATCATCGGGCGATTATATGGTTCCTCCCCACCACTTGTATCATTATAAAGATACTGTTCAGTACCATAATAAATGCAGGGAATACCACGGGAAGTCATAATTAAATTAATAGCTAGCCTCAAAATTCCCTGGTCTGAATTCAAATTTTGAAACCGAGGCATATCATGGTTATCAATAAAAGTCACAAGTTCACTAGGACTATTGTAAACATAATCTTGGTCTAGTAATTCTTGAATAATATGAAATCCTCCAGGTTCACATTTACCCAGAGCGCGCCGAATTGCTATACAAAAACCAAAGTCTAGCATTGACATTCCAGACTTATTAGCAAACTCAACTGATGGTGCATCATAAGGTCCGCTAAAAATCCATTCCCCAAAGATAAATACTGATGGTTTGTGGCTTTTAATATCAGCATAAAATTCTTGCCAAAACCATAATGGCATATGCTTAATTGTATCTATTCGTAGAGCATCTACTCCTCGGTCTAACCATAATTTAATTGCTGATTTTATATATTCTCTGTACTCATTATTATTCTCATTAAAATCTGCTAATCCTCCCAATTCTCTATTTTCAACTTGCCATTGTTCATCCCAATCTTCTACCTCACCATAGTGGTGATACCAGTTATTAACATCGTTATGAAAATCAGCAATTAAAACTCCATCATCAAATAATTGGCCTTTTTTTCCACCTGCATCTGGACTACTATGATTACAGACAATATCTAAGATTACTTTAATACCCAAATCATGAGCTGCTGCCACTAATTTATCAAAAACTGTCTGATTATTTTTTACTAAAGAAATTTCATCATCTTTGTCTACCAAACGAGAATTGAGGCGTTTAAAATCCTTCGCCCAGTAGCCATGTATTGGAGCCATTTCAAATAATTCTTCTTCAATTTGTTCAAATAAAGGAGTCATCCAAATGGCAGTTACTCCCATATTTTTGAGATAGTCAAGTTTATCAATTACTCCCTGTAAATCTCCACCCCAATATAAACCCCACTTTTCCTTATTCGGGTCATATAATTTGGGATTTGGACCTTCATTATTAGTGGGGTCGCCATCATAAAAGCGGTCTATTATAATAAAATAAATGGTTTCTTGGCGAAATTCGATAGAACGGGTGAAGAGAAATTCAAAGTCACTGGTAACAGTGGGTTGACTGCTAGATATTTTGCTTGTAGGGCCTGTTTGCATTCTTGACTCCTGCTTCAGTTAGGATAGTACAGTGTTAATTTTTTGAGATTTTTATGTTTAGCTTATCATTATCTAGTAAAATAAAATAAATTAAATTTATTAACTAGAAGTAGTTGAATAAATTAGAAACTTTTATTCAAAATTACCTAAACTAAAGTAGTAAGTAGATCGGCATAAATAAACCCATAATGTGGGCAATGTTCAAGAATTAATAATTAATAATTACCTCTCTTTAAAAGGGATAGGATTGATTCAAAGGAAAATTTTTTCTCTCTTGGTCGATTGGATATGGCGAGGATACCGTTCCCTCCGGGACGCTTCGCGAACGCCATCCCACCCAACGGGGAAGCTCCGCTTTTTCCTATCGGAATGCTCCGCAAACATGTCGCTCCGCGAAACGACCGCTTGTTCCTCCTTTAAAGGAGAGGCTTTAAACCTTAATTATTCGGTAAATAAAGCGAAAACCTTTATAAAAAGAGACTTATAGGCATTGCCCACCCTACAACTAGAAGTAGTTGAATAAATTAGAAACCTTTATTCAAAGTTACCTAAACCAAAGTAGTAACTAAGAATAATATTATGATTAGGAAAAAATGAAAATTACAATAGATATACAAGATGAATGGGTATTAGCGCAAGCTTGATCATCCATAGAAAAATTGGCTTGTGGAGATATATTGGATATTTCTGATATTCAAGATTTAATCCTAGTAGCAAGTATGATTGCTGCTGAAATATCTACCGATAGTTATATAAAGGAGGGTGAGGCCGAAACAGCATTGAAATCTCTTGAAGGAACATTAGATAATTTTCACGAAACATTTTTAGATGTTGCGGATGTTGGAGTTCCATCATATGAGAATATTTATGGTATTTCTGGTGATTTTTGATAAAGTTATTCTCAGGATTTAGATATTAAGTAGATAGGCACGAATAAACCTCACTATGTAACAAAATGTAAGCCAGCTAAAACCCAAGGGAATTGCTTCTTTCCACTCCGT
This sequence comes from Microcoleaceae cyanobacterium, assembly GCA_049647275.1. GTDB lineage: Bacteria > Cyanobacteriota > Cyanobacteriia > Cyanobacteriales > Microcoleaceae > JASJEE01. The sequence goes on along the minus strand of JBARXI010000112.1, from coordinate 1,158 downwards.
TCCAGTCGCAATGACATAGTTAAATTTAATTACGCCGGGCTACTTAAGATGCCAATAATATCTGAAAGAAACAGTTACCAACTATAATCTTTTTTAGCCTTTTTCTCAAAAATATCTTGCCTATTTTTTTCTTGCTTATTCCTTAAATACTGCCACTAAATTTATTCTTGTTTGGATAAATCTTGTATTTTACCTTCGCTAGTTAAATCTGCAACAGCCATTTTAGCTCTAGCCTTAACTGCTAAAGTTAGATCAGTATTAAAAATTTTCTCCAGACAAGTCAAAATATCCTCAAACCAATCAGAATGATTCACCTCTACGGCTTTTGCTAAACCTTCTAAACCAACTACAGCAGCATAACGCACTATCCATTCATGGTCTTGGGATACTTGCAAAAGAGTCTTAACAGCAGATAGTTGAGAATCCGAAATCTGTGCTTCTGGCAACTTTTTCCAATCAATAAAACCTAAACCTCTTGCAGCACCACGTCGCACACTAAAAGAAAAGTCATTTGCTGCAGCGTCTAATAATAAATCTAACCCACGTGGGTCGCCAATACCTGCTAAAGCTCTGATAGCCCAAGCTCTTGCTCCATAGTTATAGCCATCAAGTTTTTCTAGCAGTGGGAGTACCGCTGGTTGCCCAAGTTGGACTAACCCATCAACTGCTGCCACTGCTGCACCAGGGTTGTTATAGCCTAAAACTGTAATTAATATTGGGATAGCGTCTTCTATCTGAGCTGCTGCTAAATCGTTAACTGCATCGATTAAGCCTTGAGAAGAATCGGCTTTTTCCACTGCCCGGATGAGTTGATTGTCAATTGTTGAGGGGTGATTATTCATCCGTAATAGTAATATAATAATGTTTAAATTTGAATAATGAATTATATCAAATTCAGGTGTATACTTAAGTAATATATTATATCTACTCAAATAATATATTATATCTAATTATAAACAAAGAAAAGGGAATAGAAGGAGCGAACACTTTCTCGATCGGTAGAGGCAGATAAAGATTTTTTTATGGTTAATTAAACAAACTTGGGCGTTGCTGATTTGAGGTATGAAATTCAAATTCAACTAGTGGTAAATTTTCAGCCAAAACAACGCGTGCAAATTATACCTATTGAGTCACCGAAAAACTCCTGTAGGGGCGAAT
>JBARXI010000111.1:0-3740 GCA_049647275.1 Microcoleaceae cyanobacterium | reverse complement strand
CTATATCTGCTTTTTGTACGGCAGGTTTTAGTGTATTTCCAAATAGCTTGGAAGACTTTAGAGGAGATTTTGGAGTAAATTTTGTTATCAGTATTCTCAGTATTTTAGGTGCAGTAGGTTTTCTAGTTGCTTCCGATATTTGGCAAAGTTTGACAAAAAGAAATCACAGAACAACTTTAACAACTCGCATCATTTTATATGTTACTGCCTGGTTTTTGATTGTCGGATTTTTACTACTATTTTTCTTAGATGAATCACTGAAAACTTTGCCATTAGGAGAACATATATTAGGAGCTTGGTTTCAGTCTATGACTTCTCTGACTACTGTTGGTTTTAATACTCATCCCATTGGAGTTTTGAGTGCCGTAGCTGTTTTTATCACCCTAATTTTAATGATTGTTGGAGCATCTCCTTCTGGTACTGGAGGCGGTTTGAAATCAACTTCTGTTTTTGCAGCTTTAGCGGTTATGTGGACTTCATTGCAAGGTAAAAAGTTTGTGGGAATTTTTGGTAGACGCATTCCTGATGAAAGATTGTTCACGGCTTTTTCATCTCTGGTGTTTTATATTATTGCTTTTTTGTTAGGTTCGAGTCTGTTATTAATATTCCAAAACCAAGCTTTTGAGGATGTTATTTTTGAAGCTGCATCTGCTCTAGGAACAGTTGGTTTATCGCGGGGTATCACTTCAGATTTAGTGCCAATGGGAAAGATAATTATTATTCTTTTAATGTACATTGGTAGACTTGGGCCTTTGACTTTTGGTATAGCACTTTTTTATCAGAAGTCAACAGAATTAGTGGTAAAAGGCGAGGAAGATTTGGCTATTTAAGGTTGATAGTAGAGAGTAGGCAAAAGGAGCTATTGTAGTGGCGTGACATACCTAAAATGTGGTAATAGTAGGGGCGGGTTCCACGTTAAGTTAATGGCGTTACAAATGATTAGATGAACCCGCCCCCGCTCCAATAATCGCTCCGCACAAAATTAGCTGTGTCATTCCAGTAGGGGAGATAAAATAAGTCCAGTAGGGTGTGTTAGACGGCAAAAATATAAGAGCTGTCAAAGGTATTTAACAATCCGTCGTAACGCACCATTTTAGCTATCTGTTATAATTAAACCAAAAAAGTTGGTGAGTTGAACAATGCTTAAAATAGCTATTGATGGTTTAGATTCTATTCTAGCTACTGAGGAAATTCTGGCAATTGAAGGTATAGAAGGTAGTTATGAAATAGTTGGTAATGAAAGAGAAGTTACTTTAGCAACCATTGCGACAATAGTTGGAATTGGTGCAGGAACTTCTGTCATTATTAATAATACTCTGACCATTGCAGAGAAGATTTTTCAGTGTTTCAAAAAACATGAGAAAAAACTAGAGAAGGTCGAAATTGTTTCTGGAGAAAAGCGACTTTTACTGAAGGATGCAACTGTAGAGCAAATTAAAGATATTTTGGAAAGTTTCTGAGAAAATAGCTATGCAAATTCTCCACCTAGACTTGAAATTAATAGGGGATGATTATGCCCAATTCCGATACTTTTGGCATAATCCCAATGATTACCAATCTTATCAATTATCTCTAACAGAAATTTCTAACTTAATTGAAAAATCAGACGCAAACTATTACACCAGACTGCCAGAAGACTACGCCAAAACAGGTCAAAATCTTTATAACTGGTTAGATGGAAATGAACGTATTTTGCAAAGGGAACTTGATAAATATCGACGGGAAGGAATTGTTTTAGCAATTTCTACTTCAGAAAGATTAGCTCATTTACCTTGGGAGTTGCTCCATGATGGTAAAGGATTTTTAGTTCAGCGTAAACCTGCCATTATTCCTGTTCGTTGGATGACGGATAGTCAACAACTTTCTTTTCAAAATCAACCTCATAACCGAGCATTAAATGTTGTGTTTATGGCAACTTCCCCCCGCAATATGGAATCCCATTTTCCTGAACTTGATTTTGAAGCAGAGGAGGGAAGTATTTTAGAGGCAACCAAACGATCGCCTCTATATTTAGAAGTAGAAGAAAGTGGTTGTTTGACTGAATTAGGTTATCTGGTGGAAAGTCAGGAAAAGGATTTTTTTGATGTTGTTCATCTAACAGGTCATGCAACATTTCTCAGTAACAAACCTTGCTTTGTTACTGAGACAGAATATGGAGATGCAGAATATAGTAGTGCGGAAGATATTGCCACAGAATTACAATTTCAGCACCCTAAACTGATTTTTTTATCAGGTTGTCGGAGTGGATATTCACAGGAGAAAAATATTCTTTCAATGGCAGAAGATTTATTAAGTCAAGGTGCTACAGCAGTTTTAGGATGGGGCGAACGAGTTTTAGATACAGACGCAACTTTAGCAGCAGCAAAATTTTATCGGGGGTTGTCTTCTGGTAAAAGAGTAACCGAAGCATTAGCGGAAACTTACCAGGAATTAATTAAAGTTAGTGCTAGAGACTGGCATAAATTACGACTTTATGTGGCAGATAATTTACCGGGAGCTTTAGTCACGCCTTTGAGAAAACTAGGGCGAAAACCTGCACCTTTTTACAAAAAAACTATTGATGAATTTAGGAACGAAGAACGTAAATTTAGAGTAGTAAATCGTGAAAATTTTGTTGGTCGTCGTCGTCAGTTACAAAATTGTCTCCGTGCTTTTAAGTTAGATTCTGATAAGTTGGGAGTATTAATTCATGGTATGGGGGGTTTGGGAAAAAGTACCATTGCTTCTCGACTTTGGGAACGTTTATCGGAATATGAAAAGGTTTTCTGGTGGCGACAAATTGATTAATCGAACTTAGTGGAAAAATTGGCAGATAAATTGAAAGATTCTGACCTACGTTTTGCCTTAAAAGATAATCAAAACGAACTAAAATATAGGTTGCGAGATTTATTTGAAAATTTGATTGAAGCTGGAGAAAAACCTTTTCTTTTTATCTTTGATGACTTTGAATGGAATCTTGAACCTCGTGAAGGTGGATATGTTTTGAAACCTGAAGCAGCAGAAGTTTTGAATGCTTTGGTTTGGGCAATTCAAGAAGTAGGGGCGAGGGAAAAAATTATTATTACTTGTCGTTATGAGTTTCAATCTGAATTATTAAGTGAGTTTTGGGTACAAGGTTTAGAGGCATTTCGCAAAGCTGACTTAGGGAAAAAATTGAAGCGTCTGGAAAATTTTAATTCTGGAAAAATTGATGAAAAGTTAATCGAAAGAGCATTAAAACTTGCTGATGGAAATCCTCGTTTATTGGAATGGTTGGATAATGAGATACTTTCTTGTGAGGATATTGAGGGGAAGTTAAGTCAGCTTGAATATAGTTCTGAGGATTGGCAAGGAAAAATAATTTGGTCTGAACTTTATGCACAAATTGATGAAAAAATTGTGCGGGTATTGAGTCATTGTTTGGTGTTTGAAATTCCTGTACCGATGTTAGCTTTAGAGGCGGTTTGTGAGTCTATTTCTGGTTATAAGGAAAAGTTGAATCGAGGAATTGATTTAGGTTTGATAGAGGTTAGTTCGGAAGTGGAAGAATCTGACCGTGTTTATCGAGTTTCGCGGATTTTGCCTCGTATTATTTCGAGTATTAAATTGCCAGAAGTTCCTGAAGTTTATTCTTTGTATGAAAAAGGTTCGGAAAAGTTGTTTGAGTTGTGGGGTATGAGAGACAATATAAGTGAGGAAAAATGGCGTGAATTTTTCCGGTTAAAGTTTGCCAACAAAGAAAATCCTGATAGATTTCGAGA
>JBARXI010000110.1:0-5302 GCA_049647275.1 Microcoleaceae cyanobacterium | reverse complement strand
CAACTACTAAATCACCAGTTTAAAATCCAAAAAAGCTTTTTTGTCTTGGTCTATGGCCTCTAGCAAACCCATACTTATCGGGGATAATCCGTTTCCTTGACCCGTGCCCAACGGCTGTAACTATTAGCAGACAAGCAATTCATGAAAATCAAGCATTAAGTATCTTTACAGGAACTTTAACAATTTAGAGCTAATCTTTACCAATTCTTTATAAAAAATAGCAAATACACAAGTATATTACATATATCAGACTAACAACAGTCTCACAAAAGTCCATACTTATGAGTAGACAAGCAGATTAGATGTAAGTTTGACTTTTGATAAAAACTGCGATCGCAATAAACAAGCTAGACAAAAGATAAATAATTTGCATACCACTTAATCAGTATAGAAATACAAAGTATCAAGTGGAATAATTTAAACAACTTTTAATTCAGGTGCATACCCAAAGATGACCAAAATTAATTTTACAGTCGCTATCCCTACCTATAATGGGGAAACTCGTTTACCAGATGTACTAGAAAGATTAAAATCACAAATAAATACTGAAAACTTCTCATGGGAAGTAATTGTAGTAGATAACAATAGCACAGATATCACTGCTAAAGTAGTACAAGCCTATCAATCTGACTGGCCCAAATCAATTCCACTCAGATATGCTTTTGCTCCAAAGCAAGGGGCTGCATTTGCCAGACAAAGAGCAGTCGAAAAAGCCAGAGGAGAATTTATTGGTTTTCTTGATGATGATAATTTACCCGATCCTGAATGGGTAGCCCAAGCTTATACTTTTGGGAAAAATAATCCTCAAGTTGGTGCTTTTGGCAGTCAGATTCATGGAGACTTTTTTGAACAAAATTCAGAGTCAGAACTTCCAAAAAAGTTTAAAGAGATAGCTTGTTATTTAGCAATTGTGGAACGAGGTAATCAACCACGTTTGTACGAGCCTAAACATAAAATATTACCTCCTGGTGCTGGAGTAGTAGTCCGTAAACACGCTTGGGAAAAAGCTGTTCCGAAGACATTATTCTTGAATCATACAGGCAAAGGGGCAGGATTAGCTAGTGAAGATTTAGAAGCTTTAATCAATATTCAGCAAGCAGGCTGGGAAATTTGGTATAACCCAGCAATGGTGGTTTATCATAAAATTCCTAACTCGCGACTGAAAAAAGATTATTTACTAACATTAGTTCGTTGTGTAGGTTTGAGCCGACATCGCCTGAGAATGATGACCCTCAACAGTTGGCAAAAACCTCTAGCTTTTCCAGCTTATATGGCTAATGACTTTCGGAGATTGGTGCTTCACTTGATTAAAAATCGTAAGTCAATCAAAACTGATACTGTCACTGCTTGCCAGACAGAATTATTGTGGAATACGATCAAAAGCCCCTTCTTCCTGTGGGGCAAACAACAAGAAGCTCAGGCCAAAGCACGCAGTTACCCACCACTGGCTAAAAGTGAAGATTGGTTAGAGAGCATTGCCACAGCTTTTGAAGAACAAAACTTTTGTCTTCATACCCAAAGTATATTACCCATTAGCAACCAAGATTTAAATAGTAAACATTCAGAAATTCTGCTGCGACTTAAGGATAAAACAGGGCAAATTATATTACCTGGAAAGTTTATCCCCACTGCGGAACGTTATAATCTGATGCAAACTATAGATCGATGGGTAATTCGGAAATTGTTTACTCAACTTTCTCAGGTATCTCAAAATAATAGTAGCTGTTTGTATGAAATTAATATTAGTGCTGCTAGTGTCAATGATGAAAAGTTCACCGAATTTTTGCGTCAGCAGTTTAATATTTATGACATTTCGCCAGAAAAAATTAGTTTAGGAATTAGTGAAAGTATTGCCATTGCTAATATGAATGAAGTCAAAAAACTGATTAATATTTTGAAAGAAGTTGGTTGTCAGTTTACCTTAGATAATGTTGGTCGTGTTAGCTTAATACCTGAGTATCTCAAACAACTGCCTCTAGATTATTTGAAAATTGATGGGAAATTAATCAAAGGAGTTATTAACAACAGTGAAAATCTTAGAGGGATAGAACAAATCCAGAATCTCGGTTATAAGTTTGGTATCAAGACTATTGCAGAAGCTGTTGAAAATAGCAATATAATGGAAAATATTAAACCCCTAGGAGTAGATTATGCTCAAGGCTATGGCATAGATTATCCCCAACCTTTAATATTGACCGAAAAAAAAATAGAGAATTTCAACTTAAACACAGTTAATTCTCAGGCTCAAAAAACAGTTTTGGCTTAACTTTTATGAGATAAATCGGCAATTAATTATAGTAAGGAAGGCAAAGGTTAGGATAGAATTAATCAAAATTAAAATGATTAAACAAGATAAAAATCCGAGGGAATCTATAGCTATAAATTTTGTTTGATGACCTAATTTAGACTTCCACTACTATAGCTATCAAGTAAAAAAATAAGCAATTACTCTGAATGGAGGAAGGAGGAGGGAGCAGGGAGAGTTCAGAAATTGGGTAATTTATTGTTTGCAGTTCCCTCAGTACAACCAATGTTAAGTTACCATCGAATAAGTACCATCTTTTTATATTAACAATCTGTATGGAACAGGTAGATTTAACGGTAGCTATCCCTACCTATAATGGGGAAAATCGTCTGCCAAAAGTTCTGGATAAATTGCGGGAGCAAATCAACACTGACCACTTTTCTTGGGAAATCCTTGTTGTTGATAATAACAGCAAAGATAATACAACAGAAGTAGTAAAGAATTATCAAAAAAATTGGTCAGAAACTTATCCTTTACGATATTGTTTTGAAGCCGAACAAGGATTGGCTTTTGCTAGACAGAAGGGAGTAGAAGAAGCAAAAGGAGAATTAATTGGTTTCATAGATGATGATGTTTTCCCAGCTCCTGACTGGGTATCTATGGCATATAAATTTGCTCAAGAACATTCTAAAGCTGGAGCTTATGGCGGTCAAATTCATGGTGATTTTGAAGTTGAACCTCCTCAAAATTTTGAGAGAATTAAATCATTTTTAGCAATTAAAGAGCGAGGCTCAAAAGCTCATTTATACAATCCAGAAAATTTAAGTTTACCTCCAGGAGCAGGATTAGTTGTCAGAAAACAAGCTTGGTTAGAAAATGTTCCCCGGCGTTTAGTTAGGACAACAAGAGGGGGAAATGATTTTGAAATATCTCTGCACTTGCACAGAGGAGGTTGGGAAATTTGGTATAACCCAGATATGCACCTAGATCATAAAATACCAAGCTGGAGATTAGAAAGAGATTATCTACTTTCTTTATCTAGAACTGTAGGTCTTTGTATTTGTGAACTACGTCTGATTAATGTCAAAAATTGGCAAAAACCAATTGTAATGACTAAGATAGTTATGGGAAATCTACGTCGAGCGGTCTTACATATTTCTAAGTACAAACAGAGTGTTAAAACAGATTTAGTAACTGCCTGTGAACTAGAATTTTTCTTGAGTGGTATGCTCAGTCCTTTTGAGTTTCTCAAAAAACAGTTTATGAAGAGAATTACCGCTAGCAAAACTGGCTAATCAAATATTTCAAAATTTTTAATTTTTCTCAAAAATACCTAGCTAAAATATAGATATAGATAAGGAACGAAAACTTATGAAAAATCCTGTTATTGCTATTGGGTTAGATGCAGCAGACCCAGAATTATTAGAATCTTGGATGTCTCAAGGATATCTCAAGAACTTGAGTCGGCTGCGGGAACAGGGAGCTTACGGTCGGCTAACAGGTATGGACCACTACAAAGCAGAGACTCCTTGGACTACTTTCTTAGCAGGTACACGGCCTCAGAACACTGGATATTGGGGTGGGATTAAGTTTCACGAGGGAACATACGAAGTTGAAAATGTTGGTGCTTATGATTTTGGAGAGTATGCTCCATTCTATGCTTTAGGAGATGATTACCGAGTATGTGCATTCGATCTGCCTAAGTCTACTCTTTCCCCAGAAGTTAATGGTGTCCAGGTTTTGGCATGGGGTGCTCATTCTCCTGGTACTCCCAGTCATTCTCTACCTGCAAATGTACTGCCTGAAATTAATCGTCGTTACGGCAAGCATCCAGCATTACATAAAGATCATGGTGATTGGTGGGATAGAGCTTATCTAACTCGTCTGCGGGATGCACTAAAGGCAGGTATTTCTAAGCGCATTGATATTTGTCGTGACTTGTTGCAGCAGGAGGAGTGGGACTTATTTTTAACAGTGTTTGGCGAACCTCATTCAGCAGGTCATGATTTTTGGTTCCTCAGTCAACCCGATCATCCTTTATACCAGTACAGACCGAAAAACTTGTTCGACCAAGACCCACTTCTGGAAGTCTTTGAAGCTACAGACCGTGCAGTTGGTGAAATATTAGCAGCAGCACCAGAAAATGCTTACTTGATAGTTTTTTCTGTTCATGGCAGTGCTAATAATACTACTGATGTTCCAAGTATGTTCCTGTTGGGTGAGTTTCTTTATCGGTTTAACTTTCCTGGCAAAGCAATGATTGCTCCTGGAAAAGTTGGGGCAGTTGTGCCACCACCTGTATTAAAAACAAAACGCAAAACCTGGACAGGAGAAATTTGGCAGCGCAAATACGACCCTAACGTAATTCGAGGGTTATTAAGGGAGTATACACCCAGTAAGTTCCATCATTATATAGATAGGTTTCTTGGTATGGCTCAAAATCCCGATCTAGCTTCTGCTCAAAAGCTGCAACAGGAATCAGACCCATTCTATTGGGAGCCTGTCAGTTGGTACAAACCTTTCTGGCCAAAAATGAGGGCGTTTGCTTTACCAAGTTTTTCTGAGGGCTATATTCGGATTAATTTGGAAGGGAGGGAACCTCAAGGAATAGTGTCTATCTCAGATTATGATGCTTTGTGCGAGGAATTAACTGAGGAATTATATACTTTGAAAAATCCCAGGAATGGCTTGCCAGTTGTGAAGAATGTGATGCGGACGCGCGAATCACCTACAGAGAGTAATCCAAAACTGCCTGGTGCTGACCTAGTAGTAGAATGGGATGATATACCTACAGATGTAATTGATAGTCCTAAGTATGGACGTATTGGCCCTGTTCCATATCGACGTACAGGTAGTCATCGTTCCAGAGGGTTTGTGATGGCAAAAGGTAATGGTATTACTCCCGGTTCGATTTTATCTGAGGGTAATGTTGTTGATTTACCCCCTACTATTCTTCAGTTAATGGATGCGCCAATTTCTCCTAGTTGTGATGGTAAGTCATTATTACAAACATCAGTTGCATCTTGATCTTAACAGCTTTTTGAGAGTCGCGATCGC
>JBARXI010000109.1:0-6424 GCA_049647275.1 Microcoleaceae cyanobacterium | reverse complement strand
ATTTGATTGTTTGCGAGATGCGATTGAGTCGGTTCTGCCAGCCGTGTCCTCATCGCCAAGGCTGTTGCTATAATTATCTATCTTCTGATTGCGACATCGGGTTATATCATGTCCGGATAAGAGCGTGATAAAAAACTTTCTCCTCTTCTTCTTCTTTTTTGTTCCTTTTTCTTGCCTCCAGTAGTGGTAATTTCCTCCGGAATGTTAAGCTTTCCATGAATTACCCCGACAGACTCGTGACTCCTATGTGCTTATTTAAACTATTCAACCGGAGATGATATTAAACGGCTGATTCGCCTCGAACTTTTTGATGTTCTTTTCAGCAGAGATTTGAACTGAGCTAGACGTTGATTGTAAAATTGATTTAGGCTTTTTAACGGTCTGCCATTAATCAACAAAGGAGTAAAATCCGGTTAATTTGAAGTTACAGCCATTAAATTATCTACACCTAAATCTATCGCCCCTATCTTCTCAGTTGGAGTTAAGAACTGTTTTGATTCTTCATAAATGACTTCAATTACATAACAATCGTATTTAGGAACAATTCGGACTTCTGCTATGGATTGAGCTACTCTTGCTGGAAACTCAATTGAAGTCCCTGATAGTTTGATTAATCCTTTTCTACGGGGGCTTTCCATGTTTGCTCCGCATTCGGACTGAAATTACCCGTACAGAAGTCAGAAGGGAAGAAAGGAAAAAAATAAAGATAATGTCAGTATTTCTTCAGTACTGTCAGTTCTTAAATTGGCGTTGCATATTTACAGGATGATTTAGGAATTTTGGACCCGTGGATTTTGGATTGGGGACTGCCGGAGTTCCTTCATTGTATTGTTTTTCAATGAAGGAATTAATTATCTGCTGTTTCATCTCTTGATTAAACGCCCTTAAATTTTATTTCTAACTGACCCGTCTGAACATGATATAAGTACTCAAAAAACTCCTCCAATCAACCTCCATGGAAAAACTTTCTGAGGCAAGTTGTCTATCATTATCTCAAGCACACTAGAAATGCCTAACTAAGTAATTTATCCTATTTGCATATACGCAATAGTAAAAAAATATGTTTGTTGGTACTACTGAAGCAGCAACTCTCTTAAGTATTTCTACTCAACGAGTCCGAGTATTAATCAAAGAAGGTCGGATTCAAGGAGCAAAAAAAATCAATGGCCGTACTTGGGTGATTCCCCTATATAAAGGTATGCCCAGAGTTGCAGGCAGAACACGCGGCCCCAAACCTCGTTGGCGTTCCTGTCGTCACTGTGGCAAAAATACGATTCATTTCAATCGACATCATATTAAACAGAACCAAAAACACAAAAACACTGATAAATATGTACTTTCAGCTCAACGAAGCTCTGGGATTTTAGCAAAAGGTCATGAAGTTGAGATTCACGGCCCTTGTCGAATTGTTTATCGACCAAAGAAACCTCATAGTTGTGGAGCTACAGTTTGGATTGAAACTTTGGCAACGGTGACTGTGTTTAATTTTGATGGTACTGTCAATCGAGTTGATAGTAAGTGGATTTGGGAAGAAGAGGAAATGTGGAAAATTAATAAGGTTAATATTGATGGGCTAGTTCAAGCTATAGCTTAATAAGCACCTTCCTTTCCCAGAACTACCTTAATCGTCTTCAGCAAAATCTGGAAATCCAACGCCAAAGACCAATTATTGATATAAGTCATATCTAGGCGAAAGGCATTCTCAAAATCAAGAATATTTGAACGACCCGATACTTGCCACAAACCCGTAATTCCTGGCAATACATTTTGTCGTGCAAAATGGTGTGGTTTAAAATGTTCTACATCTCGCAGTGGTAGTGGGCGGGGTCCGACTAAACTCATATTACCTTTGGCCACATTAATCAATTGAGGTAGTTCATCCAGGCTATAGCGTCGGAGAAACTTGCCAACTTTAGTAATGCGTGGGTCTTCTTTCATTTTGAATAGAACACCACCTTTAGTTTCATTCTTTGCCTCTAACTCTTTGAGTAATTGCTCGGCATTGATGACCATAGTTCGGAATTTCCATACTTGAAAATGTCGCCCTCTCAGACCAACCCGAGTTTGCTGATAAAATATTGGTCCTGGAGAATCTAGCTTAATTAGAGTCGCGATTAATAATAGTAGAGGACTAGCTAACAACAGAAATAAACCTGATGCAACTAAATCAAAACTACGCTTCACCCAATAGTCAACACCAACAATTGCTGGCGGGATGAAATGAATTGTCGGCATCCCACCAATCATCTCAATTTTTGGCATTTGACTGGGAATATTTAAACCCACAGGCAAAATTCTCATATGAATACCTGCAGTTTTCAAGTTCCAATAAAATTCCATGTGGTCTGGCACTGACCGCCAGGAACACACAAAAATTTCTCCCACTCCTTGCTCAGATATTTCTGCTAAAACCTCCGGCCAGCGCTCGCGATTTTCTTTGGTAGATAAATCTATTTGCCCTAAGATTTCATATTCTTTATTACTTACTAGCTTCAGAGCAATTTTAGTTACTAAAATGTCTTGGGAAGTACCCACTAAAAAAATCTTGCGAGTTAAAGTACCTCCTCTGCGGATAACTGTAATAGTTGCCTCTGCAATCAAACGACCTGTTAATACAAATATCAGATTAAATAACCATGCCAATAAAAAAGTAGAACGAGAAAAAACTACGCCTGGCTCATATAGAAAAGCCATTAGTAGCAAAATTCCTTGGGCAAAAGTCAGACTTTTTAGTAAGATAAAATACTGACGACGGTTTTCACGATCGCCATATAATCCAGCAGCAGCGATACTATTCAGTGTAATTAGTAAAATTGCCAATAAAAATCCTGGTTTAGAGGCAGTATCTCCAACTAAATTAAAAGATGGAACTGCCCTCAAATTCTCAACATTATTGCTTACCCACTGGGCAGTTTTCCAGGCAATAGATACTAAAATTCCATCTAGAAGTAAAAAGGCAATTGTACGCAACCAGCCAATCCTAATACCCCGACTCAGACTAACAATTCTGTGGGGCGATCTTTGGTCTAATTTCAGCTTTTGAAGCTCCGGAGTTCTAGGTTTATTCGAGTCGAGCATTTTTTTTACCCTTATATTTTGCAGTTCCTATTTTTTCTGTAAGAAATTAATTCATATTAGATACACCGCTAATGTTATTTATAGCAATTCCCAAAAAGCGTGAGGTGGAAAATTCGTTTGTTTTAGGGAACAGGGAGCAGACAATAGGCAAGAGAGAAGAAAAGGCAACTGTACACAAGCGTGACTGATAAACACTATAATTAACTAAGTTAGTGAGATAAAATTACCTACATCAATAGTTAATAAATATCTGTCTAGTAGACGAGGGCGTGAGTTTACCTACCTTTGATAATGACTTCAATTATTTTGGGCCGATAGTTACAATTTAAAAGTTTTTTTAGTCTCCAAACCGAGTGGTCTATGAATATTGAAATGATGGGTTGAGACAAGAGAAGGAATACAAAAGGGAAAAGTAGACAAGGAAGAAAATTTAATGGCTTACCCCTCAAATTAATCTTGACAGACCACTATATATTGGTAGACATATTGCTTCAGAAGTCTACTAAGCTGTTTAACATTTTAATTGGTTATTAAAACTAAGCAGTAAGTAACAGCTAACAGCAAAGGAATTCGGGGAAATTTAGTTAAGTTGATAAATCCCAGTTTAAATATACATTAGCTGAGTAGGTTTTTGTTAACTTTCTGATGTTTGTATAAATTTGGTTTCATTTTGTTTATATAGCAATTTTCATACTGGTGAGCTACAAAGTTCGAGATTTTAGGGATTAGGGAGTAGGGATTAGGGAGTAGGGAGTAGGGAACAGAAAAGAAGAAAAACTAGTGTACCTCACAAAGGGTGAAAAACGCTATATTAATCTAACGATTTTATTTTTGAGTCTAGCGGTAGGAACTTTCATAAATTTTCAGTTCTTTTTCTGACCTATAATTAATACCTACTCCCAAAATATAGCGGTTCTCATCCTTTATGAAGTACAGTATTTTTTCTATTTCCTATTCCCTGTTGCCTATTCCCTGTTGCCAAAAATCTAAAAATTGTGTATCTCACCAATTTTATAAATGCTATATAATGACAGTAACATGAGAAAAAAGTGTTAATAGATGTACTAAGAAAACAAAAGAAAAAATTGAGTTAAATTGTTTATCGAAACACAATGTAATTATTAAAGAACTGTCATGAGTAAATTATAAAGACATTTTACTTTCAGACAAAATAAATCTTATGAATTGATAGCTTATGTAGATAGTAAATATGACCGCCCCCTATCTGGGTACTAACAGATCGATAATTTCTATTAAGATTTTTTGAAACTGGTATAACTTACATTATATTTCATTTTTTGGCATTGCTGAACCACTATATAAAGAAAGACTCATGTAAATTAATAGGCATTAATGCTCGTGGTCTGAGAAATTACCCTTCCTTACTGTTGGTAAGTTAAAACTCCTTTCTATCTTCTAAGCTGTTATGCTGTTCACCTATATTCACTTCAACGTTTAGTATTAGGGGAATTAGTCACCGAGGGCATGGAAAGCGACAATTTCGGAAATATACAAAGTATAAATACTGAATATTTTCAGCTTAGTTTAACTCTTGCTAATGCCAACCCGGTTAATTTTTTAGATATAAATACTTACTACAGTCATCAGGAATGATTCATTGATTCTTGAATAAATCTAACATATAGATGTTTAAAAATAGACCTAACCAGCCGTGGCATTCCAAAATCAATAGCTTTCATCGTTGTTGGTAACTGCCAATTTTTTACTTCAAGTTCTCCTGGTTGTAACAGTGGAAAATGAATCGTCTCTAAATCAGAACAAAATCCCAATTCTTGAGCAACTGCCACTGTTGGCACCTCTGCCGGATTAACTTTCAAAATTTCTAACAATGTACTGTCGAGGGCAAATACATCTCTAGATGCTCCCAAAATACCTAACTTTCGAGGCTCCCCACCAATTGGTCCATTACCTTCGTGACCGATAATACCATCAATAATAGTCAAATCTGGATTAATTGTTTTTGCTGTTTCTACCAGCATTTTACCAAAGCGTTTAGTATCTTTCCCCGCCTCTAAATGCCACCAAGCTTTCATTTTTCCCGGCACACAACCAAACAGGTTTTTTACTCCCATTGTCATTGTTAACTGAACATGGGATTTTAACTTAGGCAAATTAATTATTACATCTGCTTCCATTGCTTCTTTACTTAACCGCAAATGATTAAATTCTTGGCCTACTGTCTCGTACCGTTTGCCATGAAATTCAACTATTGGTAAGTTTAATTCTTCCACCAGTTGTAAATAACCATTTGCTTTAGCTACACCCATAGCACTACCGAAGGCTGGACTATCTCCTAAGAATGGTTTACCTCCTGCTTGTTTGACAATTTTAGCCACACAATAAACTAGTTCTCTACGAGTTACGCATTCTTTTATTGGACGAGAGCCTGTCAGCAGATTTGGTTTAAGTAGGACGCGATCGCCTGCTTTTACAAAGGCATTAATCCCCCCTAATGGTTCTAACAATTTTTCTATTGACTTTTCTAATTCTTTTATTTCATAAGAATTAGTCTGAATCAGACTTACATTAGACATGATTTTTTGATTTAAAACTACTGATTTTTATTGACTGATTAATTTATTATCTAGTGGCATTACGTTGTAAAGCTGTTATTCTCTGAGAGTTGGCAAATACTCCTTCACCTTGCATTTGATTTATTGGTGGTTTTATTTCTATTTTCATCACCTTTTCTGTACAAATACAAACTGTTTGATCGATTAAATGAAAAGTTATCCAAGCCTGCTGTAGTAAATGTGGCAATTGCTCTTGAAATTGTTGTGAGTTAATTGGCACGCTGAAGGTTTCTGTATGACCTTCGACATAATAAAATGTTACTTGTGTGGTGCTTTCTTGAGCGTATTTAGCGAAAGATCCTTTCATAATTTTTTCCTCAAATTTACGATTAAAATAACAGGGCAAACACATCTTATTTTGAAATGCCTACTGGATATGAGAGTCATGCGATAAGTATTTTTGCTTATGAATTTTGAAATTTTTTCTGAGTAAGGCTTCTAGAATTTAGATGCGTTTGCCCTGATTAAAATAATGGTTTAAATTTCCATAGTGTAATACCAATCCCCAAAAAGAATGCTATCCTCACTTAACACTTAAAGTTATTAAGTAATTAGTAAGGCTGGGCCTCATTTTTCATCATATTGCCTTTAACATAACTAGTAAAACTTTTGAGATTTGGTATAATTCCTATAGCGTGTCATCAATTAAGGAGGTTGACAAAAGGGATATTGTATGTTATGGGGCGATGGCGCTCGCTATGCCAATAAAATGACTGAGGCTACCAAATAAATTCCTCCCAGAAAGTTTACGG
>JBARXI010000108.1:0-4334 GCA_049647275.1 Microcoleaceae cyanobacterium | reverse complement strand
CCAAAATATTGCCAATCTTTTTCCCGCCCTTTGCCGTTGCAAATATTTAATAAATTCAATGGTATTTTCAGTATTTCCACTTTTATACTCTTTAACTATAAATTCCTTTGTTTGATAATAAGCAAGCTCCATAATAACTCGGTCTTTCCTTTTCATTAATGAAAAGGAATTTCTATTCTCCCGTCTGGGAGTCCCCAACCATAACCGCTCTAAGTCTCCCCATAGCAGATGACACTCATCAATTCCGAAACACTGCCAGGTTTAGAGCTTCTATTTCCGGTTGCCAAAATTCCAACTTATCCTCTATTTCTTTTCTCTTGGTCGATTGGACATTCATCGTTTGCGCTTCGCACAACTACCTTTTACATGTTGTGGAGCAAAACGCGGAGCGTCCCGGAGGGAAAGGAGACCCGAAGAGTGCAGAGCCGCTCCGAAGAACATGTTGCGCAGCATGCGCGCCATCCCACCCTAAGGTTCGCTTCGCCGGGCGACCGCTTTTTTAGCTTTCACGCTTTGCATCATTTTTAGCCCGATTCTTTTTCCCTCGTCTTTTTCCAACTTATTTCAGCCTCTTTGAGTAACCTATAATAACTTTGATTGGACTTCATTTACCACATCATATTGCTTGGTGTAAATAGCTTTGCAGGTCTGATAATCTTAGATAATCTTGTTCTCTCAACCACTCAATTGTTTTGTCTTTTTCTTCGGGCTTGAAGTTACCAAGTCTTCCTTTATATTGAAGCCTTAAACTTTCTACGCCCTGAAAAAGCGCTATTATTTTCCATCGACTAATAACACTCTGAGAAACTTTTAATAATTCTTTGACTTCACGATCTGATTTTCCCGATAAAATCATTTTTACCCCCAAGGCTATGCCTAATTTATTTGGACTCTTTAGTCTTATTGATCAAATCATCTAGTTCATCTATAATTTTCATTATTTATTGTTTTCATGGAGATGTTATTATTACTATTATATCTGTTACCACCTATTTAGGAGTGCTATATTTTAGAACCTGGATAAATAACTAGTGTTATTTCTTCTCAGTTAAACAGAAATTACTTCAGAAATTCCTAACACATCATTAATTACTAATACCAGACCATCACAATAGACACCTACACCAATACGAATAGTAGGAGGAAGAGAAACTGTTTCGGTAATCTTTTTAAGTAAATCTACTCAAACTTTAATGGTATGGGCTTTCGAGGAATGGAGATGCTTAAAGGGATATATCACACGACTGTCTAGGTCAAGCAATTTGGAAAACTCCTCCTTCACTATCTTAAATTCTGGGATGTCCCAATCCCTACAAAAATCATCCTTTTGGTTGTTGAAATACTTATATTTTATTATACAATTGTCAAAATAGGTAAAAATAATTATACACCTGACAAAAATAAATATATGTCTGCAATAAACGGCGTGATGATGCAGTACTTCCATTGGTATATTCCTCCCGACGGAAACTTATGGAATGAGCTAAAAGATAGAGCAAAAGAGCTAGCTGATGTAGGAGTTACATCCCTTTGGCTACCTCCGGCTTATAAGGGAACTGCTGGTGGCTATGATGTTGGCTACGGAGTCTATGATATGTTCGATCTTGGCGAATTTGACCAAAAAGGCTCGGTTCGGACAAAGTACGGCACAAAGGATGAATATATTGCTGCAGTCAAGGCAGTCCAGGAACATGGGATTCGGGTTTATGCAGATGTCGTCCTCAACCACAAACTAGGAGCAGACGAACCAGAAGAAGTCGAAGCAACGCCCTACAACCCAGACGATCGCCATCAACCCATCGGCGATATGCAGAACATTAAAGTCTGGACTCACTTTACTTTTCCAGGCCGCAAAGGTAAATACTCTCAACAGGAATGGCACTGGTGGCACTTCAACGCAGTCGATTACAACGTATACAATGAAGGCGAGAATGCTGTTTACTTGTTTAAAGATAAATTCTTTGACGAAGCTGTTGACCTGGAAAAAGGTAGTTTCGACTATCTTATGGGCTGCAATTTGGATATGACACATCCAGAAGTGCGCGATGAGTTAATGCGTTGGGGTGAATGGTTTATAGATACCACTGGAGTAGACGGCTTCCGCTTCGACGCAGTTAAACACGTTCAAGCTGGCTTCTTTCCAGAATGGCTGCAACATTGCCGTCACTATGCAAAGCGCAATCTTTTTGCTGTTGGTGAATATTGGTCTTACGAAGTTGAAGCTCTTCACCATTTTATTGAAGTGACCGGAGGGGATGTTTTACTCTTCGATGCACCCTTGCACTATAACTTTAGCGCTGCTAGTCAACAGGGTAATGACTATGATATGCGACAGATATTTGACAACACTTTAGTTCAAGAGCAGCCAGCCTTAGCTGTAACCTTGGTCGAAAATCATGATTCTCAACCATTGCAATCTTTGGAGTCTGTTGTAGAGGGTTGGTTTAAGCCATTAGCTTATGCATTGATATTGCTACGGGCTGAAGGCTATCCCTGCATTTTCTATGGGGATTATTACGGTGCCAATTATAAGGATAATGCTCCCGATGGCAATGAGTACGAAATCTGGCTTGACAGTCATAAATGGCTCATTGACAAATTTTTGTATGCTCGTGAAACCTATGGCTATGGCGACCAATATGATTACTTCGATCATGCTAATACCCTCGGTTGGACGCGCTTGGGCGACGAGGCACACCCCGGTGGAATGGCAGTGGTTTTGAGTAACGGCGGTGACGGCACAAAGTGGATGGAGGTGGGGCAACCAAACCAAACTTATATTGACATCACTGAACATATCAGCGAACCTGTAACCACAAATGATGAAGGCTGGGCTGATTTTAAGTGTAATGCAGGTTCAGTTTCAGTGTGGGTTCCACAGTCTTAGTCTTGTTAGTTTAATATCTTTGGCCGGAAGTCCCACGCTGTTATCTCTGATTCAGCGTCGGGATGAAAGTTAGTCCTAGACTATCCATAAGCAATTAAACCTTCTGCCTTCTGCCTTCTGCCTTCTGCCTTCTTCAAGATGGTGGTTGAGGAAATTTTCTCTCCTTAACTTCTAAACTATATTCTTTTACTGCTTGAGTAATAGTCTCTCGCAAATTAGCATAAGATTTAGCAAAAGGTGGCTGCCAATCAGAAATTCCTAAAACATCATTAATAACCAAAACCTGACCGTCACAATAGACTCCCGCACCAATACCAATAGTAGGAATGGAAACTTTTTCGGTAATCTCTTTAGCTAAGTCTGCTCCAATATGTTCTAAAATCATGGCAAAAGCACCCGCTGATTCCAAAGCTACAGCTTCTGCTAAAATACGCGCACCATCATCAGGAGTTTTGCCTTGTTTACGATAGCCTCCAAATTGATGTACAGATTGAGGAGTCAAACCAACATGACCCATAACTGGAATGCCTACAGATGTTAATTTACTCACCGTTTGAGCGATCGCCTCATTTCCTCCTTCTAACTTCACAGCTTGAGCGCCTGTTTCTTTGAGTATTCTGCCTGCTGAATGTATGGCTTGTTGAATGCTTTCTTGATAAGTTAAAAATGGTAAATCTACCACTATTAAAGCTTGCTTAACACCTCGTCGCACCGCTTTAGCATGGTGAATCATTTCATCAAGAGTAACAGGTAGAGTTGTATCATAACCCAATGCTACCATTGCCAGAGAATCTCCCACCAAAATTAAATCTACTCCTGCTTGGTCTAAAATTTGAGCGATCGCATAATCATAGGCTGTTAAAGCTACTATGGGGCGACCTTTTTGTTTCCATTGAATTAATTGTTTAGTTGTAACTGTCATTTTAATTAAGTTGGAAATTATACCAAGAAAAGTATAGTTTATACCAAATTAATCAGATTGTAACAATCATAGACACTTTTGGAATTCTTTTCCTGATGTTTATGCTGCACACCTTGTAATGACGGTCAAGTTGCACCCACTTTTTCAGTTATTGCACCAAAACCAATAGACATCTCCACCAAAAGAGGGAGTAGGGGCGAATCGCGTTTGCGTAGCATTCCGAAACGGAATTCGCCCGTACGGGAGTAGGGAGTAGGGGGAAATAATTGATAATTTCTGGGCGATAATTGATTTTATTTTTTATTTTCGGAGATGTCTAATATCTCTATTGACAAGGGATTAATTCAAATTTTATCTAACAATATTTGTGAAAGTTGTAGGAACATTTTTTTTTCATTGTGGAAGGAAGCAGGTAAACTTAGTTTTATCACTTTTTTTTGTACATTTTTTTGTAGGGTTAAATATCAACGGTTTTCTGACTCTGGTGCAAAATTTTGCTAAAAGATTTAATCGCAGGTTGAATAG
>JBARXI010000107.1:0-5341 GCA_049647275.1 Microcoleaceae cyanobacterium | reverse complement strand
TCACTGAAGCTAGCCTCAGACAAAATAATAGATTGTGGGGTTAAACCCCTAACTACAACGTTGGGGTTTATATATCGCTAGATTAATACCATTTCTGATAGCGCAGCTCCTCTTTCTGAGGCATAGTTTAGGGATATTTGATTACTATTTTCCCATCTAGACATCTGTGCCTCACTCCACTTTTCCCTAACCCCATCCCAAGGATACAAACCCAAACTTTTTCACAAATGGTATTATTTATCGATATTCAACCGGACATAATCAGGACTTACGGAAAAACTCTACTTGTACGCTCAGTTGCAACGCACCTTACACTACTACTAGTCTATGACAGACGATAGGTGCGTAAGTCCAGATCGTATTAGTCATATCTAGTTACTCCTGTTCTTTGTGCCGTATCCTTTTTGTCCAACAAAGCCATCTAATTATCGAAACTAAGTTTAAATACTCACTTAAATATAATATTTCTAACCCAGGACTGACTTAATTTAGATTAAACCGATCGGATAATGAGCATATTAAAATAACTGAGGAGAGTAATTATCTATGCGTTGGCAAATTGGACGTCGCAGTGACAATGTTGAAGACCGACGGGGGAGTTCAGGCTCAAGAAGAGGAAGAGGGGTGGCTATTGGTGGAGGTTTGGGTACTTTAATCTTGGCGATCGCTGCTATGTTTTTAGGGATAGATCCGAGCATTGTTTTACAACAAACAGCCCCTCAAGAACAAAGCTATCCAGATACTACCATCAGTCGCCGTTCTCCAGAGGAAGAAAAATTAGCTGATTTTGTCTCAGTAGTTCTTGGCTATACCGAAGATACTTGGCAGACAATCTTCCGTGAAAGAGGTCAAACTTATGTAGAGCCAAAGTTAGTTTTATTTACTGATGGAGTTAACTCGGCTTGTGGGTATGCTGAAGCTGCTACTGGGCCTTTTTACTGTCCTCGCGATCAAAAAGTTTATATTGATTTAGGGTTCTATAAACAACTAAAGTATAAACTTGGTGCACCGGGAGATTTTGCTCAAGCTTATGTGATTGCTCACGAAGTTGGACATCATGTCCAAACTTTGCTGGGTATTTCGCAGCAAGTTAGTTCTCTGCAACGTCAAGCAGATCGAGTCAGAGCGAATCAACTGTCTGTTAGGCTAGAACTGCAAGCTGACTGTTTTGCCGGAGTTTGGGCTGCTCGGACTCAACAAGCTAAAGGAATTCTCGAACAAGGTGATGTGGAAGAAGCGATAAATGCAGCTAGTAGTATTGGAGACGATCGTTTACAGCGAAAATCTCAGGGATATGTGGTACCTGATTCGTTTACTCATGGAACTTCTGCTCAACGGGTTCGTTGGTTTAAGCAAGGATTTAAAACTAGAGATATAGATGAGTGCAATACCTTCACCCGCTAGTTTTGTCTTCTACAAATGTCTGAATGTGATACTTTTTGAACTGCGGAGCGTTACCAGGAATGAATGAAGCGATCGGGAAAACCTCTGTTGGTGTGTGTTTCCTAAATTGTGAAGTTGTTGGTAGGAGTAGGGGAAATTTCCGTTTGTCATGCTCCGCAAACATAAATTGCCCCTAGTCCTATTATTTATAAATTGATCGTATTGATTAGATAGAATTGGTATTAGACATCTCCGAAAACGATAAAAGAGAAAGCACAATTGAGAACATCCCCTGGTTTTGAAGTGAAGCAGACAAAATAGCTGGGGTTAATTTCAATAATTGCAACCGACTTGTCAAACGTATTCCAAGGTTCTCCGTAAATCGTACAAACTGCTGTTGGTTGACCAAAAAACGGTTTGTCAAACTCTACAAGATAAGCACCTTTGCCCAATAGACGGCAACTGAAACCCTCACCCCACATTTTATTACCATCTGGATCGACTGCACCATGGAGTTGCTGATTCAGGCCACCAGATGAATTTGAAATAATTGCCATGATGAACTCCTCTAAAATTGATTGAAGCTAAAGTATAGGATAAATGCAATACATTTTAAATCTTGACATAAAACTTTATAAAAGTACATCACTTCTTCGCTCCTATAACTGCATCCAACAATAAATCTACACCAAAGCGCACGGGGTCAGTGCAAGGTAAACCCGTTTCCTTTTCCACCATAGCGCTCGCTTCCCTAGCAGCAACTTCATCCAAATGAAAAGTATTCATAGCAATACCTGCAACTCGCGTTGGTTGCATGACACCACCAGCAGCAGCGACCATCTCGTACAACTTAATCACTACTGGTAATGGCGGAATCAAAACATTGGGATGATTGCGAATATGAGTTTGATGAGCACGATGCACCAATATTAAATCAGTGGGTTGGCTGCCACGCAATAGTGGAAGAGTTGCAGTTGAGCCTGGGTGCAATAGAGAGCCTTGCCCTTCAATAATCAGTAAGTCGTGAGTGTTACCAAACTGCATCATCATTTTTTCGACTGCTCCTGCGGCAAAGTCAACTCGCACTGCATCCAAAGCAATACCCTCGCCAGAAATCATTAAACCTGCTTGCCCTGTGGCGAGGAATTTAGAGTTGATACCTCGGCGTTGGGCAGTTGCGTTTAGTTCTAAACTGGTAGACATTTTACCGATCGCCATGTCAGTACCTACTGTTAAAACTCGCCTACAAGCAAGTGTTCTGGCTTTGCCACTGGCAATAGTTAATCCTTGAGGCTCCTGACGCACATCCCATACCCATTGCGGATGTCGTAATAGTGGTTTAATTTCGGGATGATTTGCTAGTGGGGTATGCAAACCGTTAACTATTGATAATCCAGAGGCGACTGCTTGTTTGATTTCTACAAAGCATTCATCAGGTAAAGCACCGCCGGAGGGAGCGATACCGATGACTAATATTTCTGGGTGAAAGGCTAGGGCTTCGGTAATGGAAGCAACTATTGGGATATCGCGAGGTATTTTGGTGAGTTCGGGCAGTGATTTTCCGGCAGATTGGCGATCGATAACGGCGACAATTTCTGCTTGGCTGTAACGCAATAGTGATAACCCTGTTTTGCCAATTTTGCCATGGATACCGTCGTGGAAGAGAATTGCTATTTTACTGTTTTGGATTTTGGATTGTGGGTTTTCTGCAGTCATGGTTTTTTCAGTCATAAATTTTATTTGTGAGTAATTGAGTAATATAGCATTTCTCAATATAGATGCGGTACACAAGTTTTGGATTTTTGGGAACACCGGAACTAAAAATAGAGAAGAGATAAAAAATACTGTATTTCATAAAGGATGAGAACCGTTATATAACAATCCTAAATTATTTATTTGTAAAAAATCTATGAATTAGATAAAATATCTAAAACTCTTGCCCCAGTTCTCAGTTTCCAGTGAAGGTGTTTCCTTTTTCCAGGATATTTTTTTTTCCACCTAAACAGGAATGCTATAGTTAATAATGAACCTAAAATACGAACAGATTTCTTATTAATACTAAATTCATTAATTGATGCCTCTTAGGGAGATAGGAAGATTGATGTATATATATTTGAAAATTTTCTATAATAATCATTTTTTATAGTAAAAAATGTAAAGCAGCTTATAATTGATAAAAATAATTTCTGTTGAATAAAATATCAGATTTAAAATCTGATTCAGATATAATTAATACCAAACTTATAAAAGGGATTTGCCAATGGATAATTGACAATTAATCGCTCGGGTTTAAAGCCTATTCTTTTAAGAATAAAAAGTCAACAATTTTATCCTTTGTATCAATCTTCTTCCTTTAAGAAAGAGGTAACTATCAATTATTGAAATACAGTATATCCGTTTAATTGGTGATACAAAAACATTCTTTTCCCTATAGTTCTTTACTAAATAATAAATCAACCTTAATTAAGCTTTAAAGCCTCTCATTGGCTGCACCACGGGCTGTCGCCCTACAAGGAGAAAAAGCAGTGTGAAAAAAGCAAATATTAATTAAGGATTGGCATTTTTCCCCGCATTCTCAAAAAATATCAGGATAAAGTTTAGAAATTATTCCTATTATTTGTAACATTGTTTGATTAAATTGGTATAAATTATAAATCATAACATCAAAAGGAAAGGAGCAGGTTAATTAGTGAATAAGTAGACATCTCCAAGAATAAAAAATAAAATCAATTCTTATCCATAAGTTCTCAATTATTTATCCCTGTTCCCAGATCCGGTGTTCCCTGTTCCCTCTTTTCTGGAGATGTCTAATGTAGAGAGTGCAATGGCACAGGAAAATTACTAATTCCTGAAAATCATTGTTTATGTCCCGATTGTTGGGGTGTAAAAGTTCTGATGTTCAGGGATAGTGAAATCCCAGATTTATGGAATGAAAAAGATTGTAGCCGATGCGATCGCAAAGGTTATATGATGACGGAATCTGTACCAGATATACTACTTGATGATGATTTGTTAGTGAGTGAAGTGACTTGTGAATGGTGCTTTGGTACTGGCTATAAATGATTTTATCTGATTGATTATTGATATCTTCCCATTACTTTTCATTTCTCATATTATGTTTTGTTCAACACTTATAAATATTATGGAATAGGCAACAAGGAAAAATGGGGAGACTTATTCAATAAATCAAGGGTATGGTTTTTTTATAATTGGCGGATATGAACAGAGTTTTATACTATTTCATATTAGGAAAAAACACTATTAGCCAACTATTCTACAGACTTAAAGTCGGGCGAGTTGGGCCGAACTAAAATAGCGAATAAATTGAAAATTTTGCTACTCTATTTCACTATTTTATGGATATTTGAAGCTGATGATTTTCTTAGCTATTTTGCTAGAGGCAACAAGAGTATAAAAAGTTTTAATTTGGCTTTTCAAACCCTAAACTATGTTAGCTTGATTTTCACTTTCTAGTATGTTCATAACTTACGCAAGGACTCTAACAGTAGTAGACCGACACATATTCAATGGTGCGTTACGACGGATTGTCAAATACCTTTGAAAGCTTATATTTTAGCCGTCTAACACACCCTACAATAATGAACTAGTATGTTCAGGACTTACGCAAGGACTCTAACAGTAGGGTGCGTTGCAACGCACCTTATACTTATATCATGTCCGCTTAATCAGTGATAATAAAGTTCTGAGGTGGTAGGTGGTAGGTTTCAATAATTAATAATTATTAATTATTAATTAACAATTACCTCTCCTTGAAACGGATTGGAGTGACTAATCATGAAAATTTTTTCTCTCTTGGTCGATTGGAGGACAGCGAGGAGACCCGAAGAGTGCAGAGCCGCTCCGCTTTACATGTCGCTCCGCGAAGAGCGCAGTTGTGCGCCAGCATCCGCGACCGCTTGTTTCTCCTTTAAAGGAGAGGCTTTAAACCTTAATTATT
>JBARXI010000106.1:0-8547 GCA_049647275.1 Microcoleaceae cyanobacterium | reverse complement strand
CCCTTGGAAAGGGGGAAGCCAGATGTTGCTTCGCTTTTGGTTTGAAAGGGGGTTAGGGGGGATCGAATCCCTGCTGTTGAGAGGAAACTTAAAACTGTGGAGCGATCGCTTGGAAGTTAGCACTGGTACAGGAGGTATGGTCAGAGTTGCTGGGTTGGTCTGATGGTGGTTGTTTGAGATTGGTTGGGGTGCTTCCTACGATCCCCCCTAGCCCCCCTTAGAAAGGGGGGGACTTGAATTAAGTTGAGTTTGGTTAGCCACAGCAACAAATTCCATCAATTTCAGTATGATTGCTTTTGCGATAATCTAGGACAGCAACCCTCTCCTCCGGTCTCCCCCTTCTCAAGGGGGGTTAGGGGGGATCGGATCGACCTCTCAACTCACCAACCAAACCCTCCAACCGCCAACACACTCCCTCAAACTCTTGCAAAACCTCAACATTAGTAAACCTCACCACCCGCAACCCATAACCCTCCAAAACAGAAGTCCTCTCAGCATCATAAGCCTTACCCTCCTCCGTAAAGTGGCTATCCCCATCAATTTCTATTACCAACCTCAGAGCAGCACAATAGAAATCAACAATAAAACTATCAATAGGTCGCTGTCTCAACACCCGCAGGGGAAAAGTTCTGAGGAAATCTTGCCAGAGTTTTTTTTCAGCGGGAGTAGGGTTTTTGCGGAGTTGTTTGGCGATGGGGACGAGTTGGCGGTTGTAGGGGAGGTGGAAGTCGGAGTCGTTGAGTTTTGCCATGGTGGATGTTTGCAGTTTCAAGAGTAGTAGTAGTAGGGTGCGTTAGGCGGCCACCATCTGTAAGGATTATCAACTTATACTAAACCCGCCGTAACGCACCAGTCTGCTGCCCGCAATCAATCCGGCCAATGGTGCGTTACGCGGGAACAATATTAACTCGACTACGCCATGATTAAATTCTCCCGCTAACACACCCTATCTTGATTGCTCTTTTTTACCAATAAACCTGATTTTTGATAATGGGAGCGATAGCGTACGCTTAACCGGAGGTTATCGCTTTTCCCCAATGTAGGGGCGATTCATTTCTTCGCGGGATTCGTTTGTTCGTAGGGGCGAATCGCCCCGACAAACCTAACAAACTCACCCATAACTTTTACATACTCCTCACCCGCCACTTCTAATAAATCAATATGACCAGCCCCCTCAACCCAAAAAGAAAGCTTTGGTTGATTAGCTGTAGCAAAAAGTTGCTGGCCGTGGGAAAAAGGAATCACTCGATCGGCATTTCCGTGCATCACTAAAACTGGGCAATTAACATTTTTAATTTTGTCAATACTGGGAAACTTATCAAAGGGATAAATTGGGATGCGGGTCAACACTCGAAATGTTGTAGTAAATGAACTTTCTATGACTAAACCAGCCACAGGTTTACGGGATGCCAAATCTACTGATGGCCCTCCACCTACAGAACGTCCATAAACAATAATTTGATTTGCAGGTATCCCCAACTGTTGGGTCAAGTATTTATAAGCAGCATTAATATCTTGATAAGCACCTTTGACTGAAGGGCGGCCCTGACTTGTACCATAACCCTGATAATCGTAGGAAAATATACTAAAGCCAATATTTCGCAAATCTCGCAACCGGGGCAAAATTTCCCCTAGGTCTTCGGCATTACCATGACTGTAGAGAATTGTATACTTTGCTTGGGGGTTAGGTAGATAAACACCTGTGATTTGAACGGTATTGTCAGACTGAAGCTTGACAAATTGCCCGTTTTCCTGATAGCTGGATGGACGTGGTAAAAAAATTAGTCGGTCTGAGAAAAAAAAAGCCCACAAACCTATAAGGACATAAATTATTAGAGTAGAGCGGATTAATCTAATAATAGAAAATTTCCCTACTAGTAGTTTTATAATATTTTTTTTGTACATAATAACTGGGTATTTACCTTCATTATTCTTTAAGGAATAATTTGTAACGCAGGTCTAGTCTTGAGCTGACTAGCATAATTCATACTATTGTAGTGAGGAATCTAAATGACACTAGAATTTCCAGGCGACCTCAAGTATCTCGAAACCCACGAGTATGTAAGAATGGATGGCGAAATTGCCACTATTGGTATTAGTGCCTTTGCTATTGACCAGTTGGGGGATATTGTATTTCTGGAGCTTCCAGAGCTGGGAGACCACATAGAAAAAGAAGGCTCCTGTGGCAGTGTTGAGTCTGTCAAAGCAGTTGAAGACCTCAAAGCTCCTATTACTGGTACAGTTATAGAGCGCAATGAAGAAATATTAGAAAGTCCAGAGCGGTTATCGGAAGAAGACCCCTATATAGAGGGTTGGTTGCTTAAGGTGCGGGTTAA
Source organism: Microcoleaceae cyanobacterium (assembly GCA_049647275.1). Taxonomy (GTDB): domain Bacteria; phylum Cyanobacteriota; class Cyanobacteriia; order Cyanobacteriales; family Microcoleaceae; genus JASJEE01. The sequence continues at coordinate 6,211 of JBARXI010000106.1, read as the reverse complement.
AGACCCTGATGAATTAGAAGGAGATGATGTTTACTCTGCAGATGAATATCGCGAGATGGTAGAAGGAGGAGAAGAGGTATAAGGAGGGGCAATTAATAAGTGGCCCCTACCGCACTTTGCTACTTTTAATAATGTCTGGTTAGTTCGGTAATTTTCTGATAATTTACAATATTTTTTCCTACTTTCCTTAACTACTTTATCTTCTCTCCTGAAGTTACGAGGGTTAATGTTATTTTTTACCCGGTCGGGATTTGTTTATACCCGGTCGGGATTTGTTTTTTTAGTTATACTATTTATGAATAATAATGATATATTTAGTTGCTATTCTATTTCCCACACTTCCCACACTCCACCAAAGATATATATAAAAAATTTTAAGATTTGGTATTAATTTCTTCTGGGGCAGATTTGCGTATATATTCTGAGCAGATATGGCGGTTTTCTGCCCTGAATATGAAGATTTGAGGATGATCTGATATAATAGAGATATAGAAAAAAATATTGTCGGAGAACTACAATGAAAAAATATATATTGTTCGTTTTAACTCTTGCTTTAACAGGTTTAATACCTCTACCCGTACAAGCACAAGAATGGAATGCTAAAAGAATTGCTGAAATGGTAGGTGCTATGAGTTGGTGTACAAATAATGCTGCTAAAAATACTTCTGAGGCTTCTATTTATCAGTCTGCTAGACGTGCTGGAACTAGAGCTTTAGAAATGGCTATTAATGATGGTCAAATTCAGAGTAGAGACACTTTAAAAATTTTGAGAGCTGTAGAATCTGAGGGTACTTATCTCAACAATAAATTGAATCGAGAAAAATGTCACGAAATCTGGGAAAGTGTTAACGATAGTTTGGTATTTGTACCTTAAGAAAATATCTATTTTTCGCTCTACTTAGGGTTTACCGATCGAGTATAAAAGCCTTTATCTTTGAAGAAGGTGTTAGGTGGTAGGTTGTAGGTTGTAGGTAAATAAAGACACCTAGAAACAAAGGTCTATTACACAGTTTTAAGCTTGACGCGCCAGTAGGGTGCGTTAGACGGCTAAAATATAAACATTCAAAGGTATTTAACAATCCGTCGTAATGCACCGTTGAATATACCAATATATAAATATTCAAAAGTCTTTAACAATCCGTCGTAATATCAAATCCGCCTGAAGAAGTAAACAAAATGCTCCATCTTCAGAAATGACCAAGTTTTTCTCAATTCTCTTCCCTCCGAATCTCCTGACTCCTGACTCTTACTCTCCACAAAAACAGTTCTTTAGCAAACCCTACTTATCTAAAAATAGTTGATTTTCTCTATCTCTGGTATTGGGCGATCGCTCTTGGCAATCTCGATAAGAAATTTCTCTATTTGGCATTTTTGTGCTGCAAATATTAGCTAATGAAAGTTGTTGTTCTGTTAATTTTGCACCACTGAGATTTGTATTAGTTAAATCGGCTTGACTTAAGTCTGCATTACGCAGGTCTGCATTCTTTAAGTTGACAAAACTAAGATTTGCTTGATTTAAGTTGGCATTTCTTAGTTCAGCTCCCACTAATGTTGCATAACTTAAATCTACATCCATTAATTCAGAGTTTGTTATTTTGGCATAATTAAGATTAGCTCCACTCAAGTTAGCCTTTTTCAAATTAGCACCAACTAATTGAGCATTTTCTAAGTTGACTTCTGCGAGAGAAACTATTCGCTCGCAATCTGTTTCTCTGCATTGAATTAACTTAGTATCATACAAAAATTGCACTAATAATCCTTTGAGGATTTTATTATCTTCTAAACGAATTGACACAGATAATGTATTAGCTCTAATAAAATCCAAATAATCAAATGTATCTATATTACTATTGTTAATATTTGGTCGGTCTGCCAAAATTTCTCTACTTTCCTTCAGATAGTTTTCCCATATTTGCTCGTGGAGGCGTTTGTCAGCAATCTTTTCTTGAATTTGTTCTAAATCGTAAGTAATGAGACTCGCGATTAACCCAATAAAAATCGGCAAAAATAATTTCTCAAATACCTCCCAAGGTTCTTTTTTTGCCACCGATGATAAGAGATTATTCAAGTAAATAATCGGATTAGCTCTCTCTTGCCTCATCGTAATCGGGTTTAACTCTTTTTCCCGCCAAATAGCAAAGATAAAAATCAAGAAAAAGATAAAAGTAATCCCTACTGTATATCTAAATAAAGGCAAACTATTAATTTGCTCCCTCAGATATTCCCAATTAAAATAATCTTCTCTTAAGTCATCCTGCCAAGTTCCAATTTGAGCATAATTAAAAGTCCGATCGTTTGGTTCACTCTTGCCTAACTTAACTACACAAAATGATAATGATAAAGTAGTTAAAGTCCCTAAACCTAGAGCAATAATTTTTTTTTTCATAGTCAGATAAATACTATCATTTCAATAATAAACTCCGTAAAAATATCTTCATCGTGACATTTTTAGATTCCGTGTTTTTCCGATGTCTATATCAAATATCTTTTCTCTTGTCTGTAATTTTATCTACTGGACCGACACATATTCAATGGTGCCCTGCGACGGATTTTTAAATACCTTTGACAGCTAATATTTTAGCCGTCTAACTGAGCGTACAATAATCAACTGAAAATAATACTATTTCCAAAAAATATTGCCCCAACGTAGGTGTTTAGAGAGCAAACCCCTAAACTCAATCTCGAATTCGTTCTATGAGCAAACATATTAATAGTTTTGTCATCAAATGACTTAGTAATATCATGTCCGGATAATTAGTGATAAAAAACTTTCTCCTCTTCTTCTTTTTTTTCTTCTTCTTCTTCTTTTTTCTCTTGGTGCGCGTTCCCTTGCGACTGTCGTCGTCGCGGGGTCGCACCGCTTCTTCCCTCCTGACTCCTGTAGGGGCAAATGGCCATTCGCCCCTACGACTTATTTATAAGTATTCAACCGGACATGATATAACTCTCTACCTACCCTCAAATAGTAAAATTTTGTTAAAACTGAATGAGAAATTGATTCCAAGGAACATAAAAGTGGTAGCCATTTATAGCTCAGATACAGAGTCCAATCCTCAGCAACAACTCCAAAACAAGGGGCAAAAGTCCACTAACTTTTCCCAACGACACATTGGCCCAAGCACCGATGCAATTCAACAAATGCTCACAGTATTAGGCATTTCTTCTCTAGATGCCCTAATTGACAAAACAGTTCCCCAAGCAATTCGATATGAGCAACCTTTAACTTTACCACATTCTCTGAGTGAAAGTGCAGCCCTTGCCAAACTCAAAAAAATAGCCTCCAAAAATCAGGTATTTCGCTCCTTCATTGGAATGGGCTATTCTGACTGCATCACCCCACCAGTCATCCTCCGCAATATCCTAGAAAACCCTGGTTGGTACACTGCTTACACTCCCTATCAAGCAGAAATAGCCCAAGGGCGGATGGAAGCATTACTGAATTTTCAAACTATGGTTACAGACCTAACTGGTTTAGAAATAGCTAACGCTTCCCTACTCGACGAAGCAACCGCAGCAGCGGAAGCAATGAGCATGAGTTACGGTCTGTGTAAAACTAAGGCGGAAGCTTTCTTTGTTTCTTCTGACTGCCATCCTCAGAATATTGAAGTTGTGAAAACTAGGGCACAACCATTGGGGATAGAAATAATAGTCGGCGACTTTCACACCTTTACCTTTGACAAACCAATTTTCGGCGCACTTCTCCAATATCCTGCCACCGACGGAGCAATTTACGACTACCGCGAATTTGTCGAAAAAGTTCACGAAGTCGGAGGTTTAGTTACTGTCGCTGCTGACTTACTAAGTCTGACTTTGTTAACAGCTCCCGGAGAATTTGGTGCGGATATTGCTGTAGGTAATACCCAACGTTTTGGCGTATCTCTAGGATATGGTGGTCCCCATGCTGCCTACTTTGCGACAAAAGAAGCTTATAAACGACAAACTCCAGGGCGTATTGTCGGAGTTTCTCAAGATGCTAACGGCAACCCGGCGTTACGGTTGGCATTACAAACACGGGAGCAGCATATTCGGCGAGAGAAAGCAACCAGCAATATTTGTACTGCTCAAGTTTTGCTGGCAGTAATGGCAGGTATGTATGCGGTTTATCACGGCCCGGATGGTTTAAAAGAAATTGCCGAAAATATCCATAATTTGACATCGAAACTGGCAGCAGGTTTGAAAAAGCTTGGTTATAAAATTGGTGAAGCGCCATTTTTTGATACCATTCGAGTAGAAGTAAGCGCTGACTCTCCCCTGACAAGTGCAACAGAAATTATTCAGACTGGCGAAAATGCAGGTATTAATCTCCGGAGTCTCGACGATAAAACTATCAGCATTTCCCTAGATGAAACTACTACTAATATAGATGTGCAAAACCTCTGGGAAATTTTTGCTTGGGGGAAAGCATTACCAGACATCGAAAACACTCCCCCCCTTGCTAAGAATACCAACAGCAACACTTCCCCCCTTGCTAAGGGGGGTCAGGGGGGATTACGCACCAGCAGTTATTTAACTCACCCAGTATTCAACCGCTACCACTCAGAAACCGAACTATTGCGTTACCTCCACCGTTTACAGGCAAAAGACTTATCCCTGACAACATCAATGATACCCTTAGGTTCCTGTACAATGAAACTCAACTCTACAGCAGAGATGATACCTGTAACCTGGCCTGAATTTGCCAAAATTCATCCTTTCGCCCCCACTTCTCAAACCAAAGGTTATCAAATAATGTTTGAGCAACTAGAGGAATGGCTAGCAGAAATCACAGGTTTTACCGCCATTTCTCTACAACCAAATGCAGGCTCCCAGGGAGAATATACAGGCTTATTAGTAATTCGCGAATATCACGCCCACCGAGGAGAAGCACATCGGAATATTTGTTTAATTCCCGAATCTGCTCACGGTACAAACCCTGCCTCAGCGGTGATGAGCGGGTTAAAAGTTGTGGTTGTCAAATGCGACAAACAAGGAAATATAGATATTGCAGATTTAAAGAAGAAGACAGAAAAACACAAAGATAACTTAGCTGCCATTATGGTTACTTATCCCTCAACCCACGGCGTATTTGAGGAAGAAATTTCCGATATCTGCGAAATTATCCACAGTAACGGCGGGCAAGTTTACATGGATGGAGCGAATATGAATGCTCAGGTAGGTTTATGTCGCCCCGCAGAAATAGGAGCAGATGTTTGTCATTTGAATTTGCACAAAACTTTCTGCATTCCTCACGGTGGCGGTGGTCCGGGAATGGGGCCGATAGGCGTGAAATCTCATTTAGCACCGTTTTTACCAGGACATTCTACGATCAATATTGGTGGAGAAAGTTCTAGTGGAGCGGTTTCTGCTGCACCTTGGGGTAGTGCGAGTATTCTGCCAATTTCTTGGATGTATATTGCCATGATGGGTGCGGATGGTTTGACCGAAGCGACTAAAGTAGCAATTTTAAATGCGAATTATATTGCTCAACGGTTGGAGAGTTATTATCCGGTTTTGTACAAAGGCAAGCATGGGTTTATTGCTCACGAGTGCATTTTGGATTTGCGCCCGTTGAAAAAATTGGCTGGTATTGAAGTGGAAGATATTGCCAAACGCTTGATGGATTATGGTTTTCACGCGCCGACAGTTTCTTGGCCTGTAGCGGGAACAATTATGGTGGAGCCAACGGAAAGTGAGTCTCAGGAAGAGTTAGACCGTTTTTGTGAGGCAATGATTTTGATTCGCCAGGAAATAGAAGAAATTGAAACTGGGAAAGCAGATAAACAGGATAATTTGTTGAAAAATGCACCTCACACCGCAGAGAGTTTGATGGTGGATGAGTGGAAACATGGTTATTCTCGACAACGTGCTGCTTATCCCGCACCTTGGACGCGAGAGCATAAGTTTTGGCCTGCTGTGGGGCGGGTTGATAATGCTTTTGGCGACAGAAATTTTGTGTGTTCTTGTTTGCCCATAGAAGCTTATAGTTAAGGTAGTATTCGGGGCTGGTTTCTGCTTAAAACCTTTGTAGAAAACTTGCCCTGAAATTCAAAAAATCAATAGCTTTTTTTTGACCAAATTTGCTGAATAAATAAAACGGACTTGAGGTAAAAGGCGATCGCTTGTTTATATCATGTCCGGTTGAATAGTTATAAATAACGACAGAGGAGTCTCTTCATGAGCTTTTCGCAACCCCTCATTATACCCTATTCGGTATAACGGCGGGTTGTGGACC
>JBARXI010000105.1:0-24172 GCA_049647275.1 Microcoleaceae cyanobacterium | reverse complement strand
TCTTTTGGCCGGAGAGAGTAGTGGCAATTGGCATCGCCAAGTTGACTGAGCAGTGTATACGTACTACGGTACGGTACTGGCAATGTGGTTGTTTTGCCTAGCGGCATACTTCGTAAACGAGCAATGTAAAAATTGAGGTTTTAACCCAATTTACAACTCCTCTGAAGAATCCACGCGGATTTATCCCGTGGAGTGTCAACCATATTCATTCTAACTCCTGTAGGGGGGATTTTCTGCGAAATGCGGAGCAAACAGGTAAAGCGTTTGCTCCGCATGACCTTATGGTAGCTTCGACCCAGGAGGCAAGGGAAGCATTCGGACCAAAATCGCCCCTACTTCTGACTCCTACCACCGACAAAAAGACTTTTTCAGCAAACCCTAATTAACAATTACCTCTGATTAAAAGAAGAGTATTGACTAAAAGGATTTTTGTCTTTTCTCTTAGTCGATTGGACAAAAGCTAGGTCTCATCGCCATCCCACCCTACTGGAAGCTCCGCTTTTTCCGTTTGTCATGCTGCGCTTTTCATGTGACGAAGTGCCGTTAATGTTTGCTTCCGCATGACCTTAGCGTAGCTCCGACCCAGGAGATAGGATGGGTTGTGCGCCAGCAAAGAGCGTTTGCTTCCGCATGATCTTAGCGTAGCTCCGATCCAGGAGATAGGATGAGTTGTGCGCCAGCAAAAGGACCGCTTTTTATCCTTATCTCGCGAGAGCTCGTGGCGCAGCCAATAAGAGGCTTTAAACGTGAATTATTTGGGTAATAAAATTCTCACTCCTTAGTTGATTTTTTTTTCAATTAAACACCAACAAAGAACATTTATGTAAGTCAATTAAAATTTTTTGAGTAATTAGTTAAGTAGAGTGGAAAGAATTAAATCTGATGTAGGATTAACATATTTCTTAATCTCCTTTAGTAATTAATAATTTTATGAAGATTAAGAGCGATCGGATCGTGGACAATATCAAAAAAATAATTCCAGGCAATTACCAACAAATAGTCTATTACTCTATAGATACCTGCCCAAAAATTACTATGTCTTCTATCTTTCCTTTTCACCTCTCTCTGTCAATCGAAAAATGTAATATAGATATGGATTCCCAGAGAAGGCTGAATCAAGTAGATAAAGCGTGGGTCTTCTGCCGAAATTTGACCAAGTGAAGCAATTATTAACTATACTGACATAGGAGCAGAAGATGATGCTGCTAACTCCTGCAAACGTTCCTGTTGATCTTGGGTAATGCAAGCTTGAATCACATTTTCTATATCTCCCTCTAAAAGAGGAGCCAGAGAAAAATTTTGATTTAAACGATGATCTGTTATCCTATTATCCTTGTAATTATAAGTCCGAATTTTTTCAGAGCGCGAACCTGTCCCTACTTGCGATCGCCTCATAGAAGTCACTTCTTGCTGTTGCTCCTGTAGCTTAATTTCATAAAGTTTAGCCCGCAAAATTTGCATAGCCCGCTCTTTGTTTTGCATCTGACTCCGCTCTTGAGTACAAAAGATTCTAATTCCTGTAGGCTTATGGAATAAATCGGCTGCAGTTTCCACCTTGTTCACATTTTGTCCACCAGCTCCACCAGAACGAGCAGTAGTCAGTTCAATATCTTTTGGATCTATTTCAACTTCCACGTCATCTACCTCTGGCATTATCGCCACCGTTGCGGTTGAGGTATGTACTCGGCCACCTGCTTCTGTAACTGGTACTCTTTGTACTCGATGAACTCCTGCTTCAAACTTCAGCTTACTGTAAACCTGTTCCCCTGTAATTTCTAAAATTGCCTCTTTAAAACCGCCCATATCTGCTGTAGACTCACTCAGTAAACTTACTTTCCAGTTTTGCCCCTCTGAGTATCGGGAGTACATTCTCACCAAGTCGCCAGCCCAAATACTTGCTTCATCTCCTCCAGTACCTGCTCTAATTTCCAACATAATATTTTTTTCATCGTTGGGGTCTCGTGGCAATAGCAAAATCTTCATTTTTGTTTCCAGAGATTCCCCCTTTGTTTCCAATTCTTCCACTTCCAGTCTGGCCATCTCTTGCATTTCTAGATCGCTACCAGTTTCTTTCAATACTTCCTTGGCACCGATTAATTCTTCCTGAGTATTTTTCCACTCTTCATAAGTATTTACTACTTCTTCTAAGGAAGATCGTGCTTTGGCTAATTTTTGGAACTCGCTTGGGTTTGTGGCAATATCTGGATCTGCCAAACGTAGAGTCAATTCATTATAGGTTTGCTCAACAGATTTTAGTTTATCTAGTAGATATGTTTCAGCCATTGTCAGTTGTCCTTTTTCTTGATGAATGTTCGATCTTTAAGGGGTTTTTGTTGATACATTTATAATAATAGTTGTCTGTAGTATACTACAGACAACTAATTCAGGACAATTGACATTCTAGCTATTTCTTATCCTTACTTTTTTTAGATGTAGAGCCTCCAGCCGCATCTTTCATTTTATACTTACGCATAAATCTCTCAACTCTTCCTTCAGTATCAATAATTTTCTGAGTACCTGTAAAGAAGGGGTGATTTCCAGACCAAACATCAACATGAATCTCTGGTTGTGTCGATCCTACTGTCATTACTATTTCACCATTGCAATAAACTTTTGCTTCAGGATACCAATCAGGATGAATACCAGTTTTAGGCATTTTCTTTACTTTACTTGATTACTACTATTTACTATTATATTATACAGTATTGACATCCTATCCGTAGTGTTTCGGCAGGTCGTCACATAAAAATCCTTAGATTTGCCTCACAAAAGGTTCGTTATGGAGTGGGGCTTCTTATGAGGAAAGGTTAAATTGCTTGCTGCTATTTGACGAATTTAACTAGCATTTTTGATGTATTTTAAGCTATTCACTAATATACTTTAATGCTTGACAAAACATATTTCTATTTAATCAAATTATTTGCCAATTATTACAAATAAAGTAATAATTGGCTGTTCTGTTTTTCCCCTCAAAATGGTATTGATTTAGATATGAAATTTTGTCATTATTCGGCAGAGGGTTAAATTTATTTAGAAGTATTTTAGCGATCGAGCTCAATCTAGAATAAAATACCATTCAAAATATATTTAACGTTTAGAGTATTGAGGTGCCTTACGAGCCTTGCGTAAACCATACTTCTTCCTTTCTTTAGCACGAGGATCGCGAGTCAAATATCCTTCGCTCTTAAGAGGTTTACGATTTTCTGGGTCTAGTTGGCATAAAGCCCTAGCTACACCTAATCGAATGGATTCAGATTGTCCAGTTAAGCCGCCGCCTTGGGCCTTAACTAGAATATCATATTCATTTTCCAAACCCAAAGTTTCAAGTGGAGCTTTAGCCGAGGCTAAATAAGTAGGATTGTATTGCAAATATAGCTCACCTTCTTTACCATTGATGACTAACTTACCTGTACCTGGAACTAAGCGTACTGATGCGATTGAAGACTTACGACGACCAGTACCCCAGTACATAGCACGACCACTATCTGTTACTTGCATTATTCTTTTACTCCTGGAATAGTTTGAATACTTAACGTTTCTGGCTTTTGAGCTTCGTGAGGATGGTTAGGCCCTGGGTAAACTTTTAGTTTATTATGAAGTTTTCTGCCCAGAGAATTTTTTGGTAGCATTCCATAAACTGCCTCTTCAATAATTCTTTGAGGCAAACGAGCTTGCAATTTAGAAAAAACTTCTGTTTTCATACCTCCTGGTCTACCAGAATGACGACGGTAGAGTTTCTGGCTACTTTTTTTACCAGTGACATTTACTTTTTCAGCATTAACTACAATAACAAAATCCCCTGTATCTAGGTGGGGAGTAAAAGTTGGTTTATTTTTACCCCGAATAATCATAGCAATAGCAGTAGCTAATCGCCCTAAGCGCTGATCTTCAGCATCAATAACATACCATTTCTCCTCTAAAGTATCTTTTGGTGGAACGTAAGTTTTATTCATGATTTGTTTGGTTAGTTGTTTCTTTTATTTTTATTTCTTTTCAGTTTATTTCTGTTGAGTTAGCTGCTCAATTCTTAAATTATCCCTTTCTATAATTATTTAATTTAATCAAGGAGAAACTTAGGCATAGTCTCATACCAAACTTCTAAAGGAAAAGGAAATTCTGGATAACCAACTCGTAATAAACAGAGGCCATTAGCCGGAGCAGAGTGTTTGACAACTTCTCTTCTTTGATTAACCCAAATATCAGTAAAACTTTCCACTGTTCTTTCTCCTTGACCTACTTGAATTAGTAAACCAACCAGTAACCGCATCATTCCATACAGAAACCCACTTGCTTGAACTTCTATATGAATAAATTGCCCCTGGGTTTCACACTTAACCTCTTGTACATCTACCCAAGAGTGTGGACGAGAGGAGCCAGCCCGTTGAAAAGCAGCCAGATGATGGCGACCCACCAGAGGATTTAAAGCTGCTTGAATGAATAGTGGGTCTAAAGGTGTCTGATAATAATGCCACGCAAAAGGCATCACAAACAAATTAGGTCGTTTTCCGGTATAAATAGTATAGCGATAACGTCGCCAAATAGCGGAAAAGCGAGCGTGCCAGGTAGATTCTACTCTAGCTGAACCTCTGATCAGAATATCATTAGCTAACCGTGAATTGAGAATAGTAGCCCACTTATCAGCAGGAATTGGCCCTGATACATCAAAATGAGCTACTTGTGCTGCTGCATGAACTCCCGCATCTGTTCTCCCTGCACCATGTAATGTTACAGGTTGGTTAATCACAGAAGAGATAGTATTTTCAATATCTTCTTGTACTGTTCGTTGATTTGGCTGTCTTTGCCACCCATGAAAGTGAGTACCTTGATACTGAATTACAAGGGCAACGCGCTGAACTAAAGTTTGGTTATTAGCCATGGGAAAATATAAAGTTTTAAAGGCTTAAAAGTCAAGATTTGTTATCATCAAATGTTGACTTTTTCATGGGATAAAATACTAACTTTTTCTAATTTCCCACTGCCTGTTGTTAAAAACTTTAAATTAGTTCAATGATTGCCATTTCAGCATTGTCTCCACGACGACGAATAGTTCTCAGCACGCGGGTATAACCTCCGTTACGGGAGCCATATCTTTCTTGTGCTGCATCAAATAGGGAGTGAACTAACTGTTTGTCAAATAGATAGCCTAAAGCTTGACGACGAGCTGCTAACGAGCCGTTTTTTGCTAAGGATATCATTTTTTCTGCTTCTGACTGTACAGCTTTAGCACGGGTTTTTGTGGTGGTAATCCGACCATGACGGATTAATTCTGTGGCCAGGGAGCGCAGCAGAGCACGACGCTGATCTGCTGGTTTACCTAATTTTGGAACACGACGACTATGACGCATAACTACTGTGAGTATTTAGAATATTTGAGTTAATGTTTTGGATCGATTTTTACTCTACTTTTTCTAGTATTTCAAAAAAGCTAGACCCCTAACTTTTGAAAGTAATAGTTTGTCCGATGATTGACGTTTTTTTTTCTCCCTTTTCTTGGCGTTTTTTCCTTAGACAAAACTCGTTTTCATTCCTTTTTTTGTCTCTAAGTAGCTTTAGCCACTTTTTCTTGGGGTAAAGTTATTCCCAAGCGTTTCTGTAAAGCTTCGATTACTTCTTCAGCAGATTTCTGACCAAAGTTTTTAATTTCTAACAAATCTTCTTGACTGTAGTCAAGTAGGTCAGCAACAGAGTTAATTTGAGCCCGTTTCAGACAGTTATAAGCCCGAACCGATAGTTGTAATTCTTCTATTGGAATTTGACTTGTTGGGTCGGTCTGATCTGTTGATGGAGGATCTGCAATATTGGTGATATCTTTAAGAGGTTCAAACAGACCCATAAGAATATTCGCAGCATGACTCAAAGCATCTTGGGGTGTATAACTGCCGTTAGTCCAAACTTCTATAATCAATCGGTCTTGCTCCAAAATCCCACCGATACGGTTCTCAACTGTATAGTTAACCTTGCGAACTGGCATAAAAATGGCATCAATTTGTAGAAAATCTAGAGCAGTCACATCATCACGAGTACGATCTACTGCTCTGTAACCAGTTCCTTTTTCAATTCTAAACTCCATCTCCAGAGTTGAGCCTGGGGATAAAGTAGCAATGTATTGACTGCGATCGACTAGTTCCACCTCTGAAGGTACATCGAACCGATCTGCGGTTACTGTTGCTGGCCCTTCTACCCGTAATCTACCAATTTGTGGTTGGTTGGAATGGCTTTTGAGGACAACCTCTTTCATATTAAGCAGGATTTCTAGAACATCTTCTCTTACCCCCTTGATGGTGGCAAATTCGTGATTGACTCCAGCTATCCTCACTGATGTGATGGCCGATCCTTCTAAGTTTGATAGTAGAACCCGCCTCAGTGCATTCCCTACTGTTGTCCCTTGACCACGAGCTAGTGGTTCTATAATAAATTTTCCGTACTGACTGCGATCTTTGTCAGTGCTAGACTCTACACACTCGTAATGAAACTGCGCCACGGAGTGACCTCCCTTGAACATTGAACCCCAGAGTTAATTATTTGATTAGACTCGACGCCGTTTTGGTGGACGGCAACCGTTATGAGGAATTGGGGTAATATCTCGGATCAAAGTTATTTCTAGTCCTGCCCCTTGTAAAGCCCTAATTGCGGTTTCTCTTCCTGCTCCTGGGCCACTAACCATTACTTGAACCTGGCGCATACCCTGGTCATTGGCCCGCCGACCTGCATTCTCTGCTGCTGTTTGTGCTGCAAAGGGAGTTCCTTTTTTGGCCCCTTTAAAACCACTTGAGCCTGCTGATGCCCAGGAAATCGCTTCACCATTTAGATCGGTGATGGTTACAATTGTGTTATTGAAGGTAGACTGAATGTAAGCTACCCCGTTGGGAACATTTTTCTTTTGCTTTTTTGCACCTGTTTTTTTGCCTGGTTGTCGCGCCATATTTGTAATTATGAATGGTATCTAAAGTTGAGCGATTTACTTTTTTTACAACAAGTAGACTGACTTCTAATTTCATCAGACATAGTTATTTTGGAGATTCCCTAATAATTTTTTTTAGGGCTTTTTGGGGATTAGTTAGTTAAGTATTTCTGAGCCAACAGATTTTTTAACTTTGATGTCACAGAACTTATTTCGGCTAAACTTTGCTAGCGATTAATCTACTAGAATACTAGATGTCAGTGTATAGTAGTAATATCTATTCAGTACCTGTGACAGTAACTATCCCCGGTCAACTTGTTGTTGGGAGAGTTCTGAATCTAGATGGTGGTTTTATCTAGATCCACCCTTATATTTAAGGTTGAGACAACAGTTAATATAGTTCTAACTGGTTCATTTTTACCCTCGCATTTTTTCTATACCTGGCATTTCATTTAACCGAGTATAATTTTTCTTTCTGTCTATCAAGCCTCTGACTAGAAAAAACTAATTGACTTTTAATTTACTTTAAAAGCGGGCAATTTTACTTGTAGTAATTGATGAATCTGCCTATTTGAATAACCTAAAAATGTGATTATCAGTTAGTTGATTCATCCTCCAATTACATCTACAATTACAAAAGTTATTTGCATTTATAGCAGCACTATTCATCCTTAAACTTGATTCCGAGCGCCTAATTATAGATAATCAAATCACATACTTTTCAGGTCTATAAGTCGTTTTGACTAAATTTTTCTTAGGTTTAACTGTACTAGATGAGTATAGAATCCCAATCTTTGATGTTGACGATTTTTGCAAAAGAAGAGAAAACTTCTACTTCTTAGCTGCCGCTTTCTTTTTGCCAGCTACAGTTCGACGTACACCCCTGCGCGTTCTAGCATTGGTACGAGTTCGCTGCCCTCTAACTGGTAGACCCATTCTGTGACGGCGACCCCGATAAGTACCAATGTCCATCAAGCGTTTGATAGACATTGCCTCGAATCGTCTGAGGTCTCCTTCTACCTGATAGTTATCTTGGACTGCTGAACGAAGTGCTGCTACATCAGCATCATTTAAATCCTTGACACGGATATCAGGATTTACTCCTGTTTGAGCTAAAATTTCGTGAGACCGAGATAGTCCGATTCCATATATGTAAGTCAGACCAATTTCTATTCGCTTATCGCGTGGGAGGTCTACCCCAGCAATTCGTGCCACTTTACTTTGTCTCCCTAACTTTAAAATTGAACTAAATACTAGGTCGATCGATCGGCCACAGAATATCTGTTGCCTTTGTCGAAGTATGCCTAACCTTGACGTTGTTTATGTTTTGGGTTAGGACATATCACCATTACTCGTCCTCGACGACGAATAACACGACACTTTTCACACATTTTCTTGACAGATGCTCTTACTTTCATGCCTTTTTTGGCAACTCTACAAATTTTGTATTATATCATTTACTTTGGTTTTTATCAAGTACTAATTTTTTTCTGTAAAATTAACAGAATTATTAGCTGCTTTGATAATCACCTACTTTTTCCGGAGTCGGTAAGTGATTCTACCTTTAGTCAAGTCATAGGGTGTTAATTCTACTTTGACCCGATCACCTGGTAAAATCTTGATGTAATTGCGACGGATTTTACCGGAAATATGAGCCAGCACGTTAAACCCATTATCTAAGTCTACGCGGAACATAGCATTAGGTAAGGATTCCGTCACTGTTCCCTCCATTTCTATGAGATCTTGTTTAGCCAACTTTTAATTACCTCAACGCTGCAATTGACTACTCTCCCGACTAAACTCCCGGAGATTCTAAACTGATACTATGCAACTGGATAAATCCACTTTGCTTCGTTTCTTCTTAGCTGACCACAGTTTGATTCTGTGGGGACGAGTCAATGCGCCCATAGACAGTAGGCTTAGGTCTAGCTAACCCTGTTCTGGTTACTTTTCGGGACATAAAATAATAAAAACCAGAGGACGACTGAAAGTTTTCTAGTCTAAAGGACTGGCTTGTTTTTATCTCCGTCATAAACCAACCGAACTTTTAACTTCCCTATCTGCTAAGGATAGTATTTTTTTTACTATTCCCTTAACATATCTTATCAAAAATTTTCAATTTATTAGAGTTTATTGAGTATTAGCTGTATATCTCCATATAATTAGTTGACATAGCTAGTTTTGAGTATCCGCTCGAAGGCATAAAAATAAAAAAGTTCATTTGAGCCTTCAAAATTATGTCAATCTAAAGTTATTAATCAAAAAGACAAATCAACTGCTTGTTTGAGAGAATGAGTAACAGCATCAACTGACTGATTTCCATCTATAGAAATTAGCTGTTGACGCTCCTGGTAAAATTCAATCAAAGGTTTTGTTTGCTGATGATAAACTTCAAGACGATTCTTAATAGTATCTACATTGTCATCTCGACGACCTCTTGATAGGAGACGACTTACCAAAACATCATCTGGTACTTCTATGTTGATGACAATAAAAGGATTGATGATTTTTGCTTTCTGATTTTTGCTTGTAGACAAAAGTTTTTCTATAAAATTTGCCTGATTAACATTGCGAGGAAAGCCATCTAAAATCCAACCATTTTCAGTATCGGAATTTTTCAATCTTTGCTCAACCATACCAAGGATGAGTTTATCAGGAACCAAATCACCTCGATTCATATATAATTTGGCTTGAATACCCAAAGGTGTTTTTTGTGCCACATTAGTGCGTAAAATATCACCTGTGGAAATATGAGGAAGTTGATAAAATTCAGCGATACGAATTGCCTGTGTTCCCTTTCCTGCTCCTGGAGGACCCAAAAATACCAATTTTGCCACTTTTGCCACTATTGCTTCACCATTCCTTCGTATCGCTGAGAGATAACATAAGTTTGAATTTGTTTAGCTGTGTCTATAGCCACACCCACAAGTATTAACAATGAAGTAGCTCCTAGACCCTGAAAGGTAGGTACACGGGTTGCACTTTCTACAGCTGTAGGAATTATTGCTACCAAACCCAGGAAAATAGCTCCCAGAAAAGTCAACCTATTCAACACTTTCTCTATATAATCGCTGGTAGTCTTGCCAGGACGAATACCGGGAATACTTGCCCCCATTTTTTTCAGATTCTGCGACATGTCCACTGGATTCATAATTAGGGAAGCGTAGAAATAACTGAAGAACAAAATCAAAACAAAGTAAAATAGGGCATATAACCAAGGTGTTGGGCCACCAGGACTGAGAGAAGTAGCAATCTGAGCTAAAACAGGATTATTGGAGAACTGAGCTAAGGATACAGGTAAAATCAATACAGCAGAGGCAAAGATGATCGGCATTACGCCACCTTGGTTGAGTCGTAAAGGAAGGTAGCTTTTGGTTTCCCGATATAATTTTCTACCAACTTGGCGACGAGCAGAAAGTATAGGAATTCTTCGACTTCCCTCTTGAACAAAAACAATACCAACAATCATCACCAAGAAAACCATCAGCAGAATAATTGCACGACCTACAATAGCGCGATCGCCCCCTTCAAATAATTTAATCGTGTCGCCTAATGACTGAGGTAATACAGCAACAATGTTGACAAAAATCAGTAAAGATGCTCCGTTACCAATTCCCCTTTCTGTAATTAATTCTGAGACCCACATCACAAAAATGGAACCTGCTGTTACTGCCAATACAGTCTCAGCGATGAATATAGGGCCTGGATTAATCGCTACATTTGAGAGATTATTTACATATAATGCCAAACCAACGCTTTGTAATATTGCCCAACCAAAGGCTACATAGCGAGTAATTTGAGAAATTTTCCGTCGCCCTGCTTCACCTTCATTTTTCTGGAGATTTTCCAATGTTGGCAGGGCCGCGGTCATCAATTGAATAATGATCGAGGCGTTAATATAAGGTAAGATTCCCAGTGCAAAAATACCTAATGCCGAAAGACCTCCACCAGAAAAAAGGTCTAAAAAACCAATTACGGGACTATTTTGGATGTTTTCTCTGAAGGCTACTCGGTTTATTCCTGGTACTGGTAAATATACACCTAGGCGCACCAAAAGAAGTAAACCTATGGTTACCAGCAGCCTACCGCGTAAACCTGCTGCTTGAGCCATCTGTAAGAATGTCTCTTGAGCAGTTGGCGCTTTCTCTCTACTAATGTCCATATATATTTGAGATTTTATATTTTATATTTTATATTTTAGCAAAGTTGGGCATAATCCTCAGCTTCCAGTATTTTAGTATTTATTTATTACTCCCCGGATTAAAGTCACGGGGATTATAAGTTGATGCTATACAACACGATAAATCGGTGTTACTTCGTTTCTCCTGATGAACCAGAATTTTATTACTTACATAGTTTAGAAAGACTGAGATTTTACCTAGTTTAAGCTTTGCTTTTTTAACTTCTATATTTTATTTTATCCTCATTGTTTAGCTGACCAAAGAAATATCCTGACTTGTCAACTCAAAATGCCCCAACAAAGTCTGCTTAGGTCTTGCCCTTGGGTTCTGCTTACTTTTAGGATGATCTTTGCAGCTCCATTACAGTCTGCATTGATATACCAAACAAGCTACCCGGTAATTACATCCCTGAGCTACCAAAAAAGCTATAAAGCTATTTAGTCAGCTTTTGAAATAACTTTGTTTAAAAGCCTACTTATTGTTTTAAGTAGTCGGCATTATCAACTTATCTTGAGGAGCGAGCAGGAGGCAGAAGGAAATAGGTTTTTGAGCGACTCTACCGTTAAATACCTAGATTTTTTTGTGCCTTCTTAACTTATCCTACTTGTTCACAACTACCACCAGCAGCTTCTATTTTAGAAATAGCTGTAGCTGTAAAGCCAGTAGCATAGACTTTTAGGGGTACATTTAATTCTCCATCCCCTAGAACTTTTAAAGGTCCATCGTTACTTGTAATAATTCCAACTTCCATGAGGGAAGCAAGAGTTATTTCTGTATTTGCTGGCAATGAGGCTAATTTACTGACATTAATGATTGTGTATTTTTTCCGATTTACCATCGGAAAGCTTTTTAACTTTGGTAAGCGACGATAAAGAGGGTTTTGACCACCTTCAAAGCCTGGTCTAGTGCCACCGCCGGAACGGGATTTTTGACCGCGCATACCTTTACCACAACTTGCTCCCTGACCTGCGGAGATTCCCCGACCTAATCGACGACCGCGCTGCTGGGAGCCTTTTTTGGGAAGTGCATCTTTTAATCTCATATTTTTTGCTGTCTTAATTTAGCTATTAGTTTGCTATTTGCATAGGATTTTTTGCTTTCATAGAAAGTTAGGTAGTAATTACCCAATTGTAACTACCCAATTGTAACTACTGCTGAATTTTGGGACTAAGCATAGAGATTTTCGATAGGTATATCTCGCTCTGCAGCTACATCTGCAAATGTTCTCAAAGATTCTAAGGCGTTAACGGCAGCTCTAGCATTGTTCAATGGGTTATTAGAGCCTAATTGCTTGGCCAAGATATTACGAACCCCTGCTAACTCTAGAACTGTTCTGACAGCGCCTCCAGCAATAACACCCGTTCCTGGTGCTGCTGGTCGCATCATTACTTTGGCTCCACCAGCAACTCCATTTACAGGATGGGGAATAGAGTTAGATTTGGTTAGTGGGACATTTATTAAATGTTTTTTGCCATCAGCTACTCCTTTTTTCACTGCCCCGATTACATCTGCTGCTTTACCCACTCCTACACCTACTTGACCTTTCTCATTGCCGATGACAACAATTGCTCGGAAACTTAGGTTTTTACCACCTTTAACAACTTTGGTGACTCGGCGAATTTGGACAACTCTTTCTTGCCACTCACTTTCTTTTTCTTTTGTACGGCCGCCTTTTTTTCGACGTTGTTGCTCTGCCATATTTTTTACCTTTTGTCA
Organism: Microcoleaceae cyanobacterium; assembly: GCA_049647275.1. Lineage (GTDB taxonomy): Bacteria > Cyanobacteriota > Cyanobacteriia > Cyanobacteriales > Microcoleaceae > JASJEE01. The sequence continues at coordinate 11,374 of JBARXI010000105.1, read as the reverse complement.
AGTATTATATTGTTAACTTTTTAGTCTTTCAGAAATCCAACCCAGCTTCACGAGCCGCCTCAGCTAGAGCTTTAACTCGACCATGATAAATATTTCCACCACGGTCAAAAACTACTTTCTCTATTCCTTTTTCTAGCGATCGCTGAGCAATTAACTTTCCTACTTGTGCTGAAGCATCACAAGTAGATCCTGATTTGATACTTGATTTTACATCTGCTTCTAGGGTTGATGCAGCTACTAAAGTATGTTGCTTAGTATCATCAATTACCTGAGCATAAATATGTAGATTGGAACGAAATACTGATAACCTTGGACGTTCTGTAGTCCCAAAAACAGTCTTTCGTACCCGGCGATGTCGCCTTTGCACTGAGTCTTTGCGAGTAAGCTTCATTGTTTATTTTTTCCCTGCCTTACCTGCTTTACGTCTTACCATTTCACCGGCATAGCGAATGCCTTTTCCTTTATATACTTCTGGTGGACGAACAGCACGAATTTTTGCTGCAGTATTTCCAACCAGTTCTTTATTGATACCAGAAACAACTACATTGGTGTTGTTTTCAACTGCCACCTGGATTCCTTCAGGAGCTGGCATTTCAACTGGTTTACTGTAACCTACATTTAATACCAGATTTTTGCCTTGAACTTGGGCACGATAACCTACCCCTTGAATTTCCAGTCGCTTTTCGTATCCTTTAGATACTCCCTCGACCATATTAGCAACCAGGGTTCGACAAAGACCATATAGTTGCCTAGCTTTACGAGAGTTATTTCGTGGTTTGACCACGATAGTTGCCTCTTGTTGTTCAACGGCTATCTCAGGTGGTATTACCCTAGAAAGTTCACCTTTCGGCCCTTTGACAGCTACTTTTTGACCCTCAATAGTAATGGTCACTTTATTAGGAACATCGATCGGAAGTTTACCAATTCGAGACATAGCTTTTTTGTTTATGAAATTGCTAGTTGTTGTTTTTTTGTTTTGGTTGATGAATAGCTATTTATTTATGCTTGTTCGACTACCAAACATAACAAAGAACTTCGCCTCCGATGCCTCTATTTCTAGCTTCTCTATCAGTCATAATTCCACTAGATGTAGAAATTATAGCTATTCCTATGCCACCTAAAACCCGTGGTAATTCTTTGCGATTTTTATAAACCCGTAATCCAGGCTTACTAACTCGCTTTAGCTGTCTAATGATAGGTTGGTGATTTTTGCCTTTGTATTTTAAAGAAATTACTAAGTATTTCTTCAGACCTTCTCCTTCTTGCTCAAATTCTCCAATAAAGCCTTCTGCTCTTAAAACTTGGGCAATATTACGAGTCATTTTAGTTGATGGAACTTTTGTTGTTGTATGCTGTGCCATGCAAGAGTTGCGAATCCGCGTCAGCATATCTGATATTGTGTCGTTAGCCGCCATTTTTTCCTTTATATCTTTAACTACTTTAGTTAATTACTCCGGAAGGGCATTCCCATTTCTTTAAGTAAGGCGCGGCCTTCTTCATCAGTGTTAGCTGTGGTAATAATTGAAATGTCCATTCCCCGAATTTGATCGATACTGTCATATTCTATTTCTGGAAAAATTAGCTGTTCTTTCAAACCTAAGCTGTAATTTCCTCGACCGTCAAAGCTTTTAGGATTTATGCCCCGAAAATCTCTAATTCTAGGCAGTGCTAAATTGATTAACCGCTCTAGAAAATCATACATTCTTTCTGCTCTCAGGGTTACCATTACTCCAACTGGCATTCCTTTACGGAGCTTAAAGGCGGCGATCGCTTTTTTGGCGCGAGTTACTACTGGTTTTTGACCTGTAATTGTAGCTATTTCTTTGATAGATGAATCTAGGGCTTTAGCATTTTGAGATGCTTCTCCTAGACCCCGGTTAAGTGTAACTTTAACCAGTTTTGGTACCTGGTGAATATTTTTATAGCTAAATTGCTCCATTAGTTTCGGAACAATTTTTTCTTGGTAAACAGTTTTAAGTTTTTCTGCCATAGTTTTTTCAACTATTAGTTAGTAGTTTCTTTGAGAAAAAGTAATTGAATTATGGTATTGATTAAATTCAAAACAAGTAAGTTGAATTTAATCAATAATTTCTCCTGTTTTTTTGAGCTTTCGCACTTTGCGACCATCTTCCGTTAATGTATAGCAAATGCGACTAGCAACCTTTTCTTTGTTAGAGTAGAGCATAACGTTAGAACTATGAATAGGAGCTTCAAAAGTAACTATTTTACCTGACTCTCCTTCTTGCTGAGGTTTAACGTGCTTTGTTCTAACATTAACCTCTTTAACTACAACTTTGCTCACTTTAGGTAATACTTGAAGTATCTCGCTGACTTTACCTTTATCTTTACCAGCAATTACCTGAATTGTGTCACCTTTTTTTACGTGCATCCTATAGCGTATAGGTTTTGCATTGGCGCTCATTCGAGGCTTTTTCTTTCTAGACATTACAGTACCTCCGGTGCTAGGGATACGATTTTAGTAAAATTTTTCTCTCGTAGTTCACGAGCCACTGGACCAAATACACGAGTTCCCCGTGGGTTGCCATCCTGATTGATAAGAACTGCAGCATTATCATCAAATCTAATACTCATGCCGGTATCCCGACGTAAACCTTTACGGGTTCGGACAACAACAGCTCTTACTACATCTGACTTTTTTACAGCCATATTAGGAGCTGCATCTTTGACTACAGCGATAATTACATCACCTATTTTTGCGTAGCGACGGGTTCCACCACCCAGTACGCGGATGCACATTAATTTTCTCGCACCGCTATTATCAGCTACATTTAGTACAGACTGTTGTTGAATCATGGTGGCTTTTTATTTGTTTTTGAGAAGTTTATTCAAAGCAAAATATACTACTTTTACTTAGATTTTTTGTTAATTAAGTGGTTAATTTCAAGATTTTTCAATCGCTCAAATCAACCATTATCAAATAATCTTAGCATTGATGATTTCGCTAACTTGCCAGCGTTTAGTACGGCTTAGGGGACGAGTTTCTGTAATTCTAACGCGATCGCCTTCGTTACATTTATTTTCTTCGTCGTGTACTTTATATTTTTTAGTATTAACGACTATTTTGCCATACTTAGGGTGAGCAGAGCGGTTTTCTATTGCTACCACTACTGTTTTGTTCATTTTGTTGCTGACAACTACACCCACTCTTTCTTTAGCTGCCATAATTTTCCTATGTTTTATGAATGATTGTGTTCAAGTTTATTTATTGCCTAGAAATAAAATTTTGAATACAGTGCTAACTATTTTAACTAGTATTTTACTAACTTAGCACCTCCTGAATATTCTTACTTTTTATTCTGGGTTATCTGCTTCTGCTGGAGAATTAGTTTCTGCTTCTACTTCTGTTGTTGAAGATTCTGATGAAGCTTCTGCCTCTTCTGCTTTTGTAGCCAATTCTCGTTCTCTTTCTATAGTTAATAACTGAGCCAGTCGATGCCGAGTATGCTTAAACAGGTGTGGTTTTTCCAATCTGCCTGTAGCTTTTAGCATTCTTAAATCAAACAATTCTCGCTTGATGTTCACTATTTCTGCTACTAGCTCTTCATTACTCAAATTCCTGACTTCTTCTACTTTAGGAAAAGCCATAGACTATCAATCTCCTTCCCGTGTAATAAACTTAGTTTTAATCGGCAACTTAAATGATGCTAATCGCATAGCTTCACGAGCAATGTCTTCTGCCACACCTCCTAGCTCAAACATAATACGTCCTGGCTTAACTACTGCAACCCAATATTCAGGAGCACCTTTACCAGAACCCATCCTAGTTTCTGCTGCACGCATTGTCACTGGTTTATCTGGAAAAATACGAATCCATATTTTCCCACCCCGGCGGATGTAACGAGTCATAGCACGACGAGATGCTTCTATTTGACGGGAAGTAATCCAAGAAGGCTCTAATGCTTGGAGGGCAAATTCACCGAAGGAAATGGTATTGCCACTATTGGCGTTACCTCTCATCCGGCCGCGTTGCTGCTTACGGAATTTTGTTCTTTTAGGACTTAACATGATCTAATGTTTATTTGTGCTTTATTGAATGTTTGTCTGGTCATTAGTCAGTTTAATGTTACTTATCCTTCATTAGACCTATCTTCATATTGCTGACGACGTTTTTGTTGTCTACGTCTAGGTTGAGCAACATTATTGGATGCATCTTCTTGACCAGGAATTATTTCTCCTTTAAATATCCAAACTTTGATACCGAGGATACCGTATATAGTTTTAGCCGTACAGTAGGCATAATCAATATCTGCTCTCAAAGTGTGCAGAGGTACACTACCTTCCCTTGTGACTTCGGTACGAGCAATTTCTGCTCCATTTACCCTGCCACTAACTTGAACTTTAATACCTTCTACACCAGCTTTCTGAGCTCTAGTTATAGCTTGACGTACAACTCTACGAAAAGAAACCCGTCGCTCTAGTTGTTGAGCTATGTATTCCCCGATCAGCATGGCATCGGCATCTACTTTTGTTACTTCAACAACGTTTATGCGAATTTGCCGGTTGCTACCTAGTAGTTGTTGTAGACCTACTCGTAAAGACTCAATTCCCGCGCCACCACGACCAACTACTACACCTGGTCTAGCAGTGCTAACTTCTAGGTCTATTTGGTCTGCTTTGCGTTCAATTCGTACTTTAGATATGCCTGCATTTGCGAGGTTTTTCTTTACATAGCTACGAATTTTGTAGTCTTCTTGCAAAAGGTCTGGGTAGTTTTTAGAGTCAGCGTACCAGCGAGAGCGATGCTCTTGGGTAATACCTAGTCTAAAGCCAGTTGGATGAATTTTTTGTCCCATTACTGTTAATCAAATGTTTTAAATGTAACCGATCGAATTCCTCGGCTTACTCATCCACTAAAGGCGCAACTGCTACCGTAATGTGACAAGTAGGTTTGCGAATTCTGTAAGCACGACCTTGAGCACGGGGTCTATAGCGAGGTAAACATGGCCCCTGGTCTGCAAAAGCTTTTGATACAACTAAGGTCGCTGGGTCTATACCTTGGTTATGCTCTGCATTAGCTGCTGCTGAACGTAATACTTTACGAATAGGCTCGCAGGAGCGATATGGCATAAATTCAAGTATAATTAATGCTTCCCGGTAGGAAATGCCGCGAATTTGGTCTAGAACACGCCGCACTTTAAAAGGAGACATTCGGATATAACGGGCTATTGCTTTAACTTCTGTACTGGTATCTACAGGCATACCTGATCTCCACTATGCTATTCAAAGTTTTTATTTATCTTCTTGATTTTTTATCGGAGCCATGGCTACGATATGTACGAGTGGGAGCAAATTCGCCTAATTTATGCCCTACCATTTGATCTGAGATGAAAACGGGAACGTGCTGACGTCCATTGTGTACTGCGATCGTATGACCCACCATATCAGGAATAATAGTTGAGGCTCTCGACCAAGTTTTAATTAATTGCTTTTCATTTTTATCGTTTAAAACTTCTATTTTTTTCAATAGACTATCGGCGACAAATGGTCCTTTTTTTAATGAACGAGACATAATCGGGTTTATGGTTAATTTGTTAGAGTTTAGAGTTTAGAAGTGTCAAACTTCTGTGCCCAAAGGCGAGTGATGCCCAATAATTGTGGTTGTGAGCTATCAAGCCAAGGCAATTTTTAACTTTGCCGACCACCTTTACCTCGTTTAGAAGACTTACGACGACGTTGCACAATCAATGCGTCACTCCGTTTTTTCTTCTTGCGGGTTTTCATACCTAATGCTGGCTTACCCCAAGGAGTTACTGGCCCACTTCTACCAATAGGTGCTCGACCTTCTCCACCACCATGTGGGTGGTCTACTGGGTTCATCACACTACCCCTAACTGTTGGTCTCTTACCTTTCCATCGATTACGACCGGCTTTACCCAGACTGATATTTCTTGCTTCTATGTTACCTATTTGGCCAATAGTAGCGTAGCAACTCGATCTGACTTTACGTCGTTCACCAGATGGTAGTTTCAGGGTGACATATTCGCCTTCTTTTGCTACTACTTGAGCAGCAGCACCAGCCGAACGCACCATTTGTCCTCCCTTACCAGGGATTAGTTCTACATTATGGACATCTGTACCCAAGGGAATTTTACTTAGGGGTAAGGCGTTACCTGTTTCTATAGGGGCGTTGATTCCAGATGTAATGAAGCTACCAACTGTTAATCCAACAGGATGAAGGATATAACGTTTTTCTCCATCTTGATAATGTAGGAGTGCTATTCTAGCGTTTCGGTTGGGGTCGTATTCTATTGCTGCTACTTTAGCTGAGATATTATGTTTGTTACGACGAAAGTCAATAACACGATATTGTTTTTTGCTCCCTCCGCCTCGGTGACGACAGGTGATTACACCACGATTATTACGACCCTTATGTCTATGTTTGGCAGTCACCAGAGATTTTTCTGGTGTCGAGCGAGTTACCTCAGCGAAGTCTGAGACACTATGTTCTCGGGTACTTGGTGTATAGGGTCGGTAGGAACGAATACCCATAATTAATTTTCTATGCCACTTTAGTTAGAATTTACAGATTATTTAAGAAATTTATATTGAGTTTTTGAGTTAGACATCTGGGAAGAGTGTTTTTCTGATCGGTTCCCCGTCTTCTAGGGTAACAATCGCTCTTTTATATTTTGGTTTAAAACCCACAAACCTACCGACTCTTTTCTTTTTTCTCGGTAAATTTAGAGTATTCATACCGATTACTTTAACGTCAAACAGCTGTTCAATTGCTGCCTTAATCATTGGCTTTGTTGCCCTTGGATCTACATCAAATGTGAATTGATTTAGCTCCATTAACCTAGTAGCTTTTTCGGTGACAACTGGACATTTAACTATGTCTACTAAGTCTCGTGAATTATATCTAAACACCGTAGACCTCCTGAATTTTCTCAATTGCTGTTGCGGTAGCTAGTATTTTATCTGCTGCTAAAATATCGTATATATTTAAGTTATTCGCTACGATTATTTTTAGGTTAGCAACATTACGACCAGATAAATAAACATTGTCTTGTTTTTCTGGTAATACGAGTAATGCTTTTTGAGCTTCTAAATCTACTCCCCACCGGGCGATCGCTTGAACTAATTCTTTTGTTTTTGGTCTCGATAGTTGTTCGGCAAATTCTTCTACTGCAATTAAGTCTTCAGAACGACTTTGAAAGGCGGTGCTCAATGCCAAACGTCTTTCCTTACGGTTCATTTTGTGGGAATAGTCTCTGGGCTTGGGGCCAAATATTACACCACCACCACGCCATAGGGGTGAACGGATCGAGCCTGCTCTAGCTCTACCAGTTCCTTTTTGTCGCCAAGGTTTACGACCTCCACCGCGAACTTCGGCTCTTGTTTTAGTGCTAGCTGTTCCCTGGCGGCTATTTGCCATTTGTAGTCTTAGAGACCTGTGCACAATATGGGCTGCATTTTCTTCTTTGGCTACCCGTAAATCAAGGCTTGCTTGTCCAACTTCTTCACCTTGCCAGTTTTTTAAGACACAATTAACCATCTGTTTTTTGTTTTTTTACTTAATTTTTCGTCAAAAAAATTCCTCTATTTTTGACCTACTATGTTAGCTGGAGCTATACTAATTAATGTGCCTGACTTGCCAGGAATGCTTCCTTTTATTAGGATCAAATTACGTTCAGGATCTACTCTTACAACTATTAGTTTTCGAGTAGTTATTTGGACGTTTCCTAACTGTCCTGCCATTTTCTTACCAGGATAAACACGGCCTGGAGTTGTTCCTGGACCTGTAGAACCAGGCAAACGATGGTTTTTTGAACCGTGAGCCATTGGTCCACGTCTAAAATTATGACGTTTCTGGTAGCCAGCAAAGCCTTTACCAATGCTTTTTCCTCTGACATCTACTAATTGACCTGGTTCAAATAAATCAACTTTTAGTTGTTGACCTAATTCAAATTTGCCTGTATTTTCTACTCTATATTCCCGCAGATGACGTAGAGGAATAGAACCTGATTTCACTAGATGTCCTAACTCTGGATTTGTCAGATATTTGTTAACTTCTTTTGGTTCTTTAGTGTTTAGTTTGCGAGTTTTATCTTTGGCTTCACCATATCCTATTTGAATAGCAGTATAGCCATCTGTTTGTTCTGTTTTAATCTGGGTAACTGTACATGGACCAGCTTGGACAACTGTCACAGGAATTGCTAATCCTGTTTCAGCTTCAAACACTTGTGTCATTCCTAGTTTTGTGCCAAGGATACCAACTGCCACTGTCGCTCTCCTTAATTGTTTTTATGCACTACAATAATTCATTAATTCATTGAAATAACTCGTCTGAGCCTAATTTTTATTTAGAAGACGGGTCGTTCGGACACTGTTTCTTCCTGTGTTTCTAATTTCATAAAGTTAGATTTGGATGTTCATACCTGCGCAGAACACAGGCTATTCACTAATCCAAACAAAGGAAAATATGAAGCACAATATTAGATTTTATATTATTGACCATTCCCAGGACTAAAGTCACAGGAATTCTAAATTGATACTACGCAACAGGATAAATCCGCGTTACTTTGTTTCTCCTTAGCTAACCAAAGATGTATTCTTTGGGGACAAGTCAAAGTGATCGTAAACAGTCAGCCCAGGTCTAAGCCTAGCCTTGCTGCTTAATTTTGCGATCTTTGCAGCTTCATTACAGTTTTTTATTGATACTAGATAACAGGAGGACTAAAGTCCTTTAACCTGAAAGGCTCAATCATTTTCATCCCCAGGTTAAAATAGGGATGCTTTTCGACAAATCAAGCTTGCCACAGTTTCAACTTCAATAAATATTTTTCTCTAGAATGTTAGAGAAAATTTCAAGCTGATAGTTTAAGTTGCGGCTGCAACTGTCAATCACCCTTGTTAGTTATGATTGTATTGAATTGTCGGCTATTTACAAGCTTTTGGCAGTTTTGCTTAATTCGGCTTATGCCTCTTTTTCGCTTCTTACTACATATTTAACCTTTTGACTGCCTATTAGTGCCTGGACTTGAGTAGCTAGCTACTCAGTATCCTTTTCAGTTGAGGTACTTAACAAAGTCAATTCTACTAACTGTTTTACCTATTTCAGATTTAGGTAACTAGTTCTCCTGCTGACTCTTTGCTAACCTTTTTCCGAGCATCAAATCTAAGTCAAGGTAGCTATAGTTCCCAACTTTTGGCGACAATATATGATTGTATACTATTAATTGATAATTGTCTAGTCTATTAGATATTTTTTTTGAAGTGCCTAGAAACACAAGTAACTCTTGATTTAAGGAACTATAATGTAGACCAAATATAGTCAGGATCTAAAAAATTAGGGACAATATAAGCCTATGGCACTGATTACAACTGGTCGAGGAATGATTCGGGATTTAGAGAAGTCTGGGTCTTTGGCGGTTTACGTTCCTTTGGAAGGAGGATTTGAAGGGCGCTATCAACGTCGGATCAGGGCTGCTGGCTATACGACCCACAATATTACTGCCAGGGGATTAGGTGACTTGGCCATGTATCTTACAGGTGTACATGGAGTCAGACCTCCTCACTTAGGTAAAAAAACTGTGGGCAATGGTGCAGCAGTTGGCGATGTTTACTATATACCACCAATTGTGAACTATCGATTGGAACATTTACCACCCAAATCTAAAGGTTTGATTTTGTGGATTATAGAAGGTCAGATTTTATCTAGTCAAGAAATTGAGTATTTAACTGTTCTACCTAAATCGGAACCACGAGTAAAAGTAATAGTGGAAATGGGTGGCGATCGCTTCTTTCGGTGGACACCACTGCAAGATGCTTTGGTATTAGTCTAAGATTTTCCCAAGCTAAAACCTTTGGAGAGTGCTTATTTTTTCAACTATACCGCTTGTTGTCCCCAACTAAGCGCTGCTATAGTTGGGGTGCTTCATTTTCAAATTAATCTCGAAATTTTTTGATCTAAACGTTAGCATATAAGCGTGAGAGAACGCTACTATCCTTTAAATTCACTAACAGAGGGCCACTGGTTTAAGTTGATCTGTGGGGCCAGCTTTCAACATCTGCCTGCAGTGAGAAATCTAACATTGGCCTACACTTTAGCTGGTGCTGATTGTATTGATGTAGCTGCAGACCAGGCGGCGATCGCTGCTGCCCAAGAAGCTCTACAGGTAGCAAGTGGCCTAAAAGCATGGGCCAAATCTCAGGGGTTTGGCTACCAAGGATGGCCATTGATTATGGTAAGCATCAACGATGGAGAAGATCCTCATTTTCGCAAAGCTGAGTTTGACCCCACTGTTTGCCCCACAGACTGCTGGCGACCTTGTGAGAAAGTATGTCCGGCAGATGCTATTGTCTTTTCTCAAGGTGGAGACGATTTAGCAGATAGTCTCTATTCTGGAGTTTTAGACGATCGCTGCTATGGCTGTGGGCGGTGTTGGCCAGTTTGCCCACAGCAAATCATACAGGCTCGTTCTTATGTATCTACTCCTACATCTATGGCATCATTAATACTACAAAGTGGTATAGATGCAATAGAAATTCACACTCAAGTGGGAAGAGAAACTGATTTTGAGCGACTGTGGCAGAGCATAAAACCGTGGGTAGCTCGACTAAAACTCATAGCAATTAGCTGCCCTGACGGAGAGGGTCTAATAGAATATTTGTCTACGCTTTATGAAATTATCTCTCCTGTTGGGTGTGCTCTAATTTGGCAAACTGATGGTAGGCCGATGAGTGGAGACATTGGTGCGGGTACAACAAGAGCTGCGATTGAGTTGAGTCAAAAAGTGCTAGATGCAGGATTACCAGGGTATGTACAACTGGCAGGAGGCACTAACAATTCTACTATAGCCAAGCTCGGGGCTGCTGGTTTGTTAGCAAGCAAAAGTCAGGAAAAACATGAATATCCCATCAATAATTTAAATACTTCCATTTCCGAAAATAAATTTGTTGCTGGTGTAGCTTATGGTAGCTATGCCCGTGTCTTGTTGTCACCAATTTTGGAAAAATTAGAAAATATGCACAAATCACAGCTGCAGGCAATTCAATCTGCCTATGGCGCAACTGGTCTTGGCGCAAAAGACGTTAAACACGAGAGCAAAAACTCTCAGCTAACGAAGCTAGAAGCTGTACCAGAAATTCTTTGGGAAGCTGTTAGTTTAGCTAACTCTCTAGTTTCTCAAATAAAAAGATTAGAGATAGGCAAGAGTCTGAATTAATAGTCAATTGCATAAACTAAGGTTTCAGTTTTTGCCTCTGACTCATCTCTTTTCTTATCCAGTATATAAAGTCACTTTCAACAAAGTATGCAGATTACAGACGACCTTTATAGATTACTAGAAATTGTGCCGGAGCAAATTAGACGGCCCCTACAGCAACATCAAGAGCGAAATCATCTGATTGA
>JBARXI010000104.1:0-2424 GCA_049647275.1 Microcoleaceae cyanobacterium | reverse complement strand
AATAATTAAGGTTTAAAGCCTCTTCTTTTAAGAAGAAAAAGTCAACCATTTTCTCATTGGTATCAATCCTCTTCCTTTAAGGGAGAGGTAATTATCAATTATTCATGATCAATTATCAATTATTGAACTGAGTGCTTAAACACCTTGGTTAAAATGCTCAGCTTCTACAAGCGGGATGGTTTGTGAGGGGTAAAACATCCCCTTTCAAACGCTTCAAAATTTGATAAGTGCTGAGTGCTGACGGCTTTTTAAACCCATTTATTCATTCACCCGCCAGTCGTACAGAATTCCACTGAGCAATTCTGACCCCTGTACCTCGCCTATCCGAAGGCGACCCCACCTGAATTCTTTCTCGAACAAGATTGATTTTTCCTAGTAAATCAACAAAAACAAAATCTTGATTTGTTGTTTGATAAATCTAGCAACTCAAGCCTAGGCAACCGCAACAACAAATCGACAAACCTAATACAGGCAATACTTTTCTTTTTGCTAAAAAGTCGAGCGCTAGAAATAATCAGACTTGTATTCCTAGCTAATATAGCAATCCTATTTCAGTTATAAATTTTTGGTGGTGGTAGGTGGTAGGTGTTAGGTATTAGGTGGTAGGTAGAAGACAAAATAAATACATCTAAATTTTTCACAAATCATTTAGGATGGCTATATACCAATTCTATTTGGGTTGTCAAAAAAATATATATCTGGGAATTACGAAATAGGGCACACCGGAGCTGGAAACAAGGGTAATAATTTCAGACTTTTTATTTATTCTTGTCTTGGATTTTTTACAAATCATTTAGGATTTCTATAGCTGATGGCTAATCTCCAAATCCTATCTAAACAACTTAGGAATGAGAATTAAATCAGATCGAAAATTAAGAAGTTTGAGATTTGCGGTTTTGCCCGATAATTCCATTGAAGTAATGAAACTTTTCTTATATTTTCCGGTTTGATTCTATTTTCATTCCTTATCAACAAAAAAACAACAACGACGGAAAACTAACATGATTAACGAAATATTTATGCCCGCCCTGAGTTCGACTATGACCGAGGGTAAAATAGTTTCCTGGCAAAAAGCCCCCGGTGATTGGGTGGAAAAAGGCGAAACAGTCGTAGTAGTCGAATCTGACAAAGCAGACATGGATGTAGAATCCTTCTTTTCTGGATATTTAGCCACAATTATGGTGGAAGCTGGAGATGCAGCTCCTGTCGGATCTACTATTGCTTTGTTAGGCGAAACAGAAGCAGAAATTGAACAAGCAAAACAGCAAGGTGGGGCTGCAGCCAAACAAGAAACTGCCCCTGCTGCTGCTGCTGTTTCTACTGCCGAAACCGCCGCCGTTGCCAGTGCCTCCTCTTCGGCAGCCACACAAACTCAAGAAAGTCCAAGTCGCCGTAATGGACGGATTATTGCTTCCCCTCGTGCCCGGAAGTTGGCCAAAAAATTGAAGGTGGATTTAAGTACCCTTAAAGGTACTGGCCCTCATGGTCGCATTGTGGCAGAAGATGTAGAAATGGCCACAGGTCGTACTCCAACTCCGGCTGTTGCACCTGCAAATATTGCGACTCCCGTTACTCTGGCTCAACCATCTATTGCTGCTCCCCCACCACCATCTGCACCTCCGACTCCAGTAACTCCTGGGCAAGTTGTGCGGATGAATACTCTGCAAAATGCAGTGGTGCGAAATATGATGGTAAGTTTATCTGTGCCTACTTACCATGTTGGTTATACTATTACTACAGATAATTTAGATGGGTTGTACAAACAGATTAAGTCTAAGGGTGTCACTATGACTGCTATCTTGGCAAAGGCGGTCGCAATGACTTTGCAACAACATCCTTTGCTAAATGCTGCTTATGTGGAGGGGGGTATTCAGTATCCTTCTGGTATTAATGTTGCTGTGGCGGTAGCAATGCCTGATGGTGGTTTGATTACACCAGTATTGCAAAATGCTGACAAGATGGATATTTATTCTTTGTCTCGCACTTGGAAAAGTTTGGTAGATAAGGCGCGGGCGAAACAGTTACAGCCAGATGAATACAGCACTGGCACGTTTACTCTTTCTAATTTGGGGATGTTTGGGGTAGATAGATTTGATGCTATTTTGCCACCAGGTCAGGGATCGATTTTGGCGATCGGCGCATCTCAACCCCAAGTTGTCGCGACTCCAGAAGGAATGTTAGGAGTGAAGCGACAAATGCAGGTAAATATTACTTGCGACCATCGAATTATTTATGGTGCTGATGCTGCTGCTTTCTTGCAAGATTTAGCAAAGTTGATTGAAACTAACCCGCAGTCTTTGACTATGTAGGTGAGTGTGCGACTCGTTGGCCATTAAACTAGGAAACTAGGTATAAATGGCCGTTCTAAATCAATACATGAGGACAACCTCTGATTTATGAATAACTCTTATGACCTTGTAGGTG
>JBARXI010000103.1:0-1618 GCA_049647275.1 Microcoleaceae cyanobacterium | reverse complement strand
GGAGGTAAAGTAACATCATCATCAGTAGCAATAACAATATCACCTGTACTGGCAACAAAGCCTGCATTGCGAGCATAAGCAAGCCCTTGACGTGACTCACTAATTAGTTTGACACTAGGAAATTCTGATACCACAGGAGGAGTTAAACCAGAAGTTGGATGGTTGTCAACAACAATAATCTCAACTCTTCTTGAGGTCTTTTGCTTAAGTAGGCAACGTAGACAATTCCGCAAATCATCAGGCCGATCGTAGGTAGCCAGGTTAATGGATACTGAAACACTAGTTGGTAATTCTTCTGGTGAGGTGTCTTCTGTCGGTGGCGTATAGCGCTTGTTGAGGCAGGCAACTGCTTTTGCCCAGCGTATATCCATCCCTTGGTTACTGTGAGGCTGTGAAATTTTCAGTCCCAATTGATTAACAATTTCTTCAATCAACCGACTAGTGCTTAACGGTTGATAAGTATTAACAATTTTCAAACTGCCTAAAGGTTTTTCTCGGTAAGTTACAACAACTTGAACATCCGAATATTCTCTAATATCTGTTAAGGGTTTTAGAGGCTGACTAATTTCAACGACTCGTACTGCAACTTTTCTTTCTGGAGCCTCAGTTAATTCTTGTGGGCCAGACTTTTGAGGTATTTTTTCTGAAGTCTGAGGACCGAAAGATTTAGCAATTTCTAAGGCTTTTTTGTGTGCTTTTGGATAGCGAGTTAAACCTGAAAAATAGCCTCTTATTTCTGCCCAAATTAAATCCCTGGGAAAGCTAGTGGGATGTTTCAGAGAAATCCAGAGTCGAATCAGATTTCTATATACTACCCATCCGATAAATATTTTCCAGAAAGATAAACTTTCCTCAGGATAGTTTTTAATACTGCGTACAAAGTAGGAAAATAAGCCAATACTGTTATTAGTAATTTGAGTTTTTAATTTAGCATAGTCTCGACGATGGCGATGACGAACCATTGCGTTTGGTTCATAAACCAAAGTATGTCCTTCTTTTAAAACTCGGAAATACATTTCCAAGTCACCACCACCATTGGTAACAGTACCTACATCTAAAGCTGGATCAAATTGACCAATATGGTCAAATATGGCACGGCGATAAGCCATATTTGCTCCAGTACCAAATTCTCCTGTACCACACCAATACCCAAGCATTTTGTTATCTGGATCAACTCGATACCACTTGCCCTCAAAACCTCGTCCAAAGCCACCACACTTCTCAAATAGTACTTGCGACTCAGTTTCTAATTCATAAGGTACAACTAAACCAGTAACTGCCATTACTTCTGAATTTTCGGCGAATACCTTAGCTAGGGCTTTTACCCACCCGGAATCAACTACCACATCATCATCGGTATAGGCAATAATTTCACCTTTAGCTTCAATAATTGCTCGGTTCCTAGCCCAATCTAAACCTGGACGAGGTTCACAGGTATAACGAATCTGGGGGTAATTTTCTACGAGTTCCTTAGTAGCGTAACTAGTGGGAGCATTATCAATAATTAGAATATCTAAGTTAGGGTAATCTAATTTTTGGATTGCTTCTAAACAAATCGCTAGGTCAGCAGCGCGATCGCGCGTACAAACTGCCACAGTTACCAATGGCCAAGTTTCTC
>JBARXI010000102.1:0-6240 GCA_049647275.1 Microcoleaceae cyanobacterium | reverse complement strand
AAACCTTACAAATAGTAGTCAACAACTAATAATTTTACAGCTTACGTTATCAACAATAAAAGGTATGTAAAACCCTATTCCCGATCTTACATATTTAGCAGTACGACCCAACATAAGTGATGTGCTGGCTTTGTTAGGTTTATCCTACGGATAAGCTCCCCTAACACTATCGTTCTACCCAACCTACAATTTTCAGCTCCAACTTAAGTTAAAAATTCTCTAAAAAATCAATTAGACTTGCTCTCAACTTCAGCTTACTTTTAAATTTTAACTTGATTATTCACTCTCAGGTGAGGGAGAAACTTCTACCTCTTGCTCATTTTCTGGTGAAGAAACAGACTCTTTTTCCTCCTGATTTTCCTCTGTACTAACTGCCTCCTCAGCTTCTTCCATTTCCGAACTTTTAGGAGACTCAACTGCTTCTTTTTCCTCCGTAGTAGAAGGTAATTTCACATCATTAAACAAAGGTCGATTAAAAGTCCCAATCTTAAAACCCTCCACATCAGAATTACTAACATAACTCCACATCCAACCAGGGCTATAAAGTGGTACCATCACAACATTATCCAGCAAATATTTCTGAACTTCCACAACCTTTTCTTCCCGTTCATCTGAATTAGTTGTAGTTCGCATTTCTTCCAGTAAATTATCAAGCTCATCACTGTGATAACCACCCATCCAACCGGGAGAATGCCACAACGTATAAAGAAAATCTGGGTCGTACCAAGACCACCCCATCATATCAATAACACCATTACCTTCTGTGAGACTATTCTCCTCTTTTATCCTGGCATTAAGAGCGCCAATATCTAGAGTTTCTACCTTAGCTTTTATCCCCACTTCTTCCAGTTGAGTTTGGAAATTTTCTATTACTTTTTCACGGTTTCCTCCTTGCCAAGTTAGCAGAGTTACTTCTAATGGTTTCTCCTCACTATAACCAAGTTCAGTTAATAAAGTTTTTGCCTCCTCCTGGTCTGGTTTAATACTAAACTCAGAACAAAGTTTCCCATCATTAGGAAACATAACATCCGCCATTGCACATTCAGAAGTTTTCACCAAACCTCCCAACGCTTCCTCCGTTGCATTTTTCGGATCTATTGCCAAAGCAACTGCTTCTCTAGCACGTTTATCATCAAAAGGAGGTCGAGAAGTAACAAACTCCAAAAATACTATTTGCCCAGTATTTTCAGCAACATCAAATTTTAATTTAGAGTCTTCCTTAATATTAGAAATTTCTGCAAATGGAGGCTCAGTTAAATGAACTTCGCCAGACTTAACCCCTGCCAAACGTGCTTCCGCTTCCGGCATAGTTTTAACCACCAACTTATTAATATATGGGTTACCAGAATTTTCCACAGGTCGCCCATAATTTTTATAGTCTGGGTTAGCTTCCAGCACCAGTTGTTCCCCTTGAGTCCACTCCACAAATTTGAACGGGCCCGTACCTATGGCCCCATCTATGCCAAATTTATTGCCGTAAGTTGCGATCGCAGAGGGGCAAATCATACTGGAGTAGGGGTCGGCCAGAAAACGGAGAAAGGGGCTAAAAGCTTTCGCCATTTTGACTTTAACTGTCTGGTCGTCTACTACTTCGACTGTTTCTATTGGCCCCCAACTATCTTTGGTCTTGTTTTCTGTCTCCGCATTTATCGCCCTATCCATTGTAAATTTGACGGCTGTAGCATCAAAAGTTGTGCCGTCATGGCATTTGATATTTTCGTTAAGTATAAAGGTATATTCTTGGCCGTCATCACTAACTGACCATTCTTTGGCCAGATTAGCTTGTATTTGGCCTTGGTCATCGAAGGCCAGAAGCGTGTCGTAGATTTGGTCAATTATTTGTCTAGATAGGGGTGATGTTGATTTGTGGGGGTCGAGGGTGTCGGAGTCGCTATATCTAGCCCAGACCAGGGTATTTGCTTCAGGAGCGGTTGGCGTTTCCGGGGTTATGGTGGTTGTTTGGGTGTTGTTGCAGGCGATCGCCAAGGTGGCAACTGTTAATACTAATGCGATAAAACGCCAAATTTTTTGATGAATCAATTTTTTCAGAAAACTAATTAGGGAAAACATAATGATATTCAAGTATATAAATTGGTAGGCAAAATCTTTTATCTTATCACAAACTTTACTCTATTTTTTCATTCTAAAGTTTAGCATCAGACCTTACCTAAATGTGTTTATGATTGGTAAAATAGCTCATGTAAAACTCATAATATAGGTAAAACCTTGCTAGACGAACAGGCGAAAAAAACCATATTGCGTAAGATTCCTCACGGATTATACATCTGTGGTGTTAAAGATGGTGATGAAGTTAATGGCTTTACCGCTAGTTGGGTAATGCAAGCATCTTTTACGCCTCCCCTAATTGTTAATTGTGTGAAGCAAGATTCCAAATCTCACGCCATGATTAAGGCTAGTGATGTTTTTGCTTTAAGTTTTTTAGAAGCAGGGCAAAAAGATTTAGCTCAACAATTTTTCAAACCCCAACGTCGTGTGGGAAATAAGTTTGAAAATGTAGAATTTTATTTAGGAGAAACTGGTTGTCCGATTATTTCAGATTCTCTTGGTTATGTGGAATGTAGAGTAGTTGGTGCTGTAGAAAAAGGCGACCATACTGTATATGTAGGAGAAGTAATTGCTGCCGGAGTACATCGTGAGGGAGACCCGCTTTTATTAGAAAGTACAGGCTGGAATTATGGTGGTTAATAGCAAGATTAAGCCATCAGATTATTAAAAGTATATCGGCTAACTGTAGCCTTTTACTTGCTCGTTAGCTGAGATTAGTCAAATCTTGGGAGTACAAATTGAATAGGCTCTTTTTTAATTCATTTAAAAGCTACATTCCGACTATCAAGTACCACTTTTTCACTAATTAAAAAGTCAAATCATTGTAAATTGTTGATTTTGTTATGCCACTAATTAAAGTTCAAACCTCTGCAACAAAGCCAGAAAAAGAGCAAATTGAGCGTCTGTTAAAAGCACCTTAGCAGTCAGCAGTGAGAAGTCAGCAGTCAGCTTTTCAATGATTTGGAAAGATATATTTTACCCAGACTCAACCATCCTGTTTGTCGTAACCGAAAATTTTATCCAAGCTTTTTAATGCCTCAGACAAGTAAGTAATATGAAAGCCGAGGGCGGAAAGCTAGTTAATAGTACTCCGCCAATTTCAAATTATTAATGTATTGATTGTAAATTGTTAATTTTGTCATGCCACTAATTAAAGTTCAAACCTCTGCAACAAAACCAGAAAAAGATCAAATTGATAGTCTGTTAAAAACACTTTCTACCAGCATATCTAAACATTTTGGCAAACCAGAATCTTATGTAATGACCGCTTTTGAATCAGATGTTCCCATGACATTTGGTGGCAGCAGCGATGAATCTGTTTGCTACATAGAAATTAAAAGTATTGGTACGATGAAACCAGAGCAAACCAAGGCAATGAGTCAAGATTTTTGCGAAAAAATTAATCAGGCTTTAGGGATACCAAAAAGTCGAATTTATATCGAATTTTCTGATGCTAAAGGTTCGATGTGGGGCTGGAATAGTTCCACATTTGGTTAGATGTCATCTATCTTTTTTCAGGAAAATAGTGTGGCAGTTTCAAGTTCAAACCTCTGCAACAAAACCAGAAAAAGATCAAATTGATAATCTGTTAAAAACACTTTCTACCAGCATATCTAAACATTTTGGCAAACCAGAATCTTATGTAATGACAGCTTTTGAATCAGATGTGCCGATGACATTTGGTGGCAGCAGCGATGAAGCTGTTTGTTACATAGAGATTAAAAGTATTGGTACAATGAATTCTAGTCAAACAAAAACAATGAGTCAAGATTTTTGTGAAAAAATTAATCAGGCTTTAGGGATACCAAAAAGTCGAATTTACATCGAATTTTCTGATGCTAAAGGTTCCATGTGGGGCTGGAATAGTTCCACATTTGGTTAGATTTTAAGGCGTTGCGGAATGAAGGTATGAAGAGTAAATTTCCAGGGTCATTCGATTCTGGGTTTTGGCAATTAATTTATATAACCATTCAGCAATTAGCAGTCAGATATTCCTAGGTCATGGGGAGCTAACAGCAATAAAAATGAATCAACTAAGTCTTTGTTTTACCTCTACTTTTCAACAACTGATTCGCCCATGGAAAGATTTAATTCTTCCTGAATTTCTCTAATTAGGGTTTGCTGAATAAGTCTTATGGGTGAGGAGGAGTCACCGAGTCTGGAGAAATAGGAATTACAGAGGATGTAGGAGGAAGAATTTTCCTTCAAATTTTCAGCCCTTGTCTGCTCAAAATTCTCACATTTTGAATTTAAGGCACTAAAAAAGTTACACTTTTTTCGCACAAAAAAGGAGAAATGATTTACATATAAAGGCTTTTAGATTAGATCGGTAAGCCCTAATTATTTTTACCTTTTTCAAAAGCAATAGCTGTTTGCGTTTGCGTAGCATCCCGTAGGGAAGCATAACCTTTGCTCCGCATTCGGTTTGCTTTAGTATTCGGTTTGCTTTAGCATTCGGTTTGCTTTAGCATTCCGAAGGAAAGGAAAGGAAAGGAAAGGAATAACTGACGGCTGACGGTTGACGGCTGAATGCTTAGGAATTTATTTACTTTCAGACAGCTAAAGATAAACGGCGTAAAGCTGGAAATAACCTGTTTTCCTAGATACATAAAATGGCATAGTTTAGAATGAAACAGCCCTAGTAAATTTGTGACTAATTAGGGTTTGGTGAATAACTAGTTTTTGTGGAGCTTAGGAGTCAGGAGAAATAGTGATTAAAGAGGAGGTGGGAAAAGAATTATCTGAGATTTTTCAGCCTTTGTCTCCTCAACCAGGCGAGCATTTTGAGCTTTTAGGAGCAAAAAGCTAGCTCTTTTTTCACTCCTAAAAGGCTAAAGTATTTATCTGTAAATGCTTTTAGACTCGCTCAGTAAGCCCTAATTATATAGATGATGATACCAATATTTTTAGTTGTTTAATTTCTATAATTCCTATCCAGTTTCATCAACGCCAATTTTATTGATTTTTCCGCCTTCAATAATCTAAACCTGTTACTAGATAAAGTATATTTGTATTTCTAGCAATAAATTTACCAGCCATATAAGGACCATATTCATCTAAATAATTAGAAAACTCTTTAACTTCACGATAAGAAAGAGTGTTTTTGTTAACGCACTTATGAAGTTTTCCTAAATCAAAAACAGGTACTTTAAAATCAATCTTTCCTTGCTCAAAAATATTCCATAAAGCCATTGAACGATGATTGCCCGATAATCTCTGTAATTTTCCATTAGAGAGCTTGCTAAAACAGGAAGTGATAGGAATACCTTGCCAACCATTTTGTATTAAACTTTCTTGAATATTTTGGCAATGTTGACTACTATTTTCTGCCAAACTTATGCTCTTCATTGACTTTGGTATCTCAAAACAATTGACAAATAAATTAAGCGGTATCCAATAACTACTACTTAACATTTTGCGACTAATTTCAACAGCCTCTTCTATAAACTCTGGCTTAATTTCTTTAGTGAAATTTACTCCATAATGCTCTGGCTTAAACTCTACCCAATCCTTTGTTTGCCACTGTGATAATGGATATAATTTATCAAAACATTTTGAGATAATTGTTTTTTCAAGTAAAGCTTTTTCTTTTCTAATATAGCGTCGAGCGTCAAGGCTTTTTTTCCAACTTTTAAATTCTTCTGTTGACTCTATATTTTCGACTTTCGTTTTCAAGAATAATAAAGTCTGTTTCTTGTAAGCATTTGTTTTTGTTTTGTCAGCACTAATCAGGTATTTTTTTATAGCCCCAACTGTCCAGCCTCGTTTTAATAAGTCTGTTTGTGTATAGTATAAATGTTCCATATTTACTAAACAGTGAAGTTGATATCAATCGTATTTTAATCGGGGAATCAAAACAAATCAGTCATTTCACAGCTATGTCAAAATAAGTTGTACAAAATTTATCTGAAATGAATCCTGAAATCTAGCTTCCATAAAAAAACTATAATGATTATTTTTACACTAAAAATAAATGTAAAACTCCGCCTAAATCTATCAAGTGAGGCGGAGTAATTTTTAACAAAAATAATACATCTATTCAATAATTCCTAGGGCGTGTCATCAATTAAAATTTTGACATTGAGAGTATAGTATGCTTATGGTTAAGCGTGCAGAATCAAAAAAAATCAGAGCTTCTCTAACATGACTAAACGCTATGGTTTACGGGATTAC
>JBARXI010000101.1:0-23837 GCA_049647275.1 Microcoleaceae cyanobacterium | reverse complement strand
ACTTATGTTTTATAGAGTTCTAAACTTAGATATTCCTTTCCCTCTTGATTAATTGTATATTTGACAATCGGGTTAAGTAGGTAAGTAGGTAGGCAAAATTATTTTTAGAGCTACTGCTCAAGTATATAAGTATATTTTTTGTTCCCTGTTCCTTGTTCCCTGTTCCCTCCTGACAAATGTTAAATTAATTGTGCACAGGTACTTATTTTTTATAGAGTTCCAAACTTAGATATTCCTCTCCCTCTTTTCAAAGAGAGTATTGGGTATGCCTTTTTCCTTTATCAATAATTAGTTACTCATTCCATGCAAAAAGATATTTCAAAAACTGGAGTATATGTCAAAAACTTATTATTTAGTTACTCCCAGAATGAACCTATTTTACAAGAGCTTTCATTGACAATTAACCCCGGAGAAAGAGTTGCTTTATTGGGGCCTACAGGTACAGGGAAAAGCACTTTTATGGAAATTTTATTAGGTTTAAAAGAATCTCGATCTGGTGAAATTTGGATACAAGGAATTCCCCTAGAAAAAAACACTTTATCCCAAATCCGTCGTCAGGTAGGTTTCTGTTTCCAAAATCCTGACGACCAACTATTTATGCCGACTATTCTTGAGGATATAACTTTTGGTCCTCTTAACTATGGTTTATCACCAGAAAATGCTACAGATATTGCCAATAAATTATTAGCAAAATTTGGTTTAGAAAAATATGCAAATCGTTCTGTTTATGAACTTTCAGGAGGTCAAAAAAGATTAGCAGCATTGGCAGCAGTTTTAGCATTAGAACCCAATATTTTAATCTTAGACGAACCTACTAATGGTCTCGATCCTTTGTGGCGACGTAATTTAGCTAAAATTTTATTGGAATTGCCAGTACAAGTTATGTTAATTGCTTCCCATGATTTAAACTGGGTTGCTAAAGTAACTCAACGTGCCTTAATTTTGAAGTCTGGTCAAATAAAAGTAGATGCTCCTACTCAAAATATTATTCAGGATAGTTTAACTCTTGAAAAATATGGTTTACCCATTGATTTTTAAACCACGCAACTAAGAGCCGAGTCTTCTAAAGGTGAAATTTACGAATTGTTTCCTGATATAAAAGGATGGCAAAATCCTTGATAATTTTCTCATTTTCAAAACTATTTCCATACTTTTTCTTAGCTGTATCTATGCAGAGTTTCATAATCTCAGATGACTGTTCAATATAATCAGCGATCGCTTGTTTTTGCTCTTGTTTTAAATGATGTCTTGAATCATGGTGTGTTGGAGCAGAAATTTCTGTACTTGCCTTAATCTCTTTGCTCACTGGATGAACTATTTTTTTTACCCGTCTTTTTTGAACTTCTTCTGCAAAACCAGATGCAATAATACCTGCTGGTAAAGCAAAAATTCCTATGCCTAAAAACGCCACTCCAGCACTCAACAACTTTCCTATATGAGTAGTAGGATAAACATCTCCATAACCCACCGTTGTCAAAGTTACCACTCCCCACCACATCGTTTCTAGAATACTAGAAAACTTTTCTGGTTGTGCCTCATTTTCAGCAAAAAACATCAGACTAGAAACAAAAACTAGAACAAAAATTACCACTAATAGTGTGGCAATTAACTCCTCTTTTTTCAAAACTATAACTTTAATAATAGTCCGCAGAGATTCAGAATATCTACTTATCTTAAATAGACGAAATAAGCGTAGTAAAAGAGTGAATTTGACAAAGTACAAACCAGGGAACAAGACCTGTAAATAAAAAGGTAAAATAGCCACTAAATCTATTATTGCCAATGGACTCATTAAATATCTTAACCTACCCCAAATAGGATGGCGGTATTTGGGATTAACTGTACATATCCATATTCTCAAAAGATACTCTACTGTAAAAAATCCAGTTACATAAATTTCTATTAATTCCAACACCGGACCATGCTGATTAGAAAATCTAGGAGAAGTTTCTAAAATAAATGCACTCACACTAACGCTAGTTAAAATAGTAATTAGCAAATCATCGAACAAACTTAAAATATGTCCGGGATCGGAATATTCAAGAATATAGTAAATCTTTTGCTGCAAAGATGTTCGCTTTTTCTGTGCCTTGATTATTTTTCTATTTATACTCATGGCTGGAAAATTCATTTTGTGTAAGTTTACTTAAAGACAAAAAAAATAACTATAGAACTAACACTTTTTCCTTTTGAAAATTTTATACTGAATACGATCAAGTCAAAACTCAATTGTCTGGATAATTCAACTATTTTTTGAAATTTATTCTATAGTCTAAGCTGTTAAGCATTTAGACGATATATCCCAATTTTTAGAAAGGGAACAGGGAACAGAGAATATAAAATTTAAACGTGTCTTAGCTTATCCTCATTACAGTTATTAACTGATTAACATCTGACTAAAAATTGTTAGTCTAAAAAGTAAATCTAAAATAATTGATTTTCCTGTTTTTTATCTTTTCCCTTATTGGGTTTAATACCCCACCGTCACTCGCGTTGCTCAAAATTGTTTGGGGGAGCGAATCCCCATGCAATTTTCACATCACGCCTTTCCTACGGAATGCGGAGCAAACAGCATAGCTGCCTTCTTCAAAAACCCCACACCCTAGATTTTTAGATATTTAATAAAGCTTTTAATCTTTGGTATGAAAAAGGATAAAATAAATTTTATATATAGCACTACCTTTAGCGGTTGTGAGAAATATAGGTGTATTTATTTGTTGATTTTAGCTACCACCTAACACCTATCAACCACCAAAAACTCACGAATTAATAGTATTACTATAGTTAATTGCAGTTATTGAGGCAGATTAAATTTTGTGGCGAAGAACCGATTTTTTTTTGTGTCAAATCATACAGATTTTTGACGATACATATACTAATAAATTTACAACACCAATATAATTATTATATCGAATATAGCATTTCTCGCTCTTGGTGAGATACACAAGTTTTAGATTTTTGGCAACAGCTCCGGAAGGGAATAGGGAATAGGGAATAGGGAATAGGGAATAGGGAATAAGAAATAAGAAATAAGGAATAAGGAATAGAAAAAATACTGTACTTCATAAAGGATGAGAACCGCTATATACCTAACTTTGATTATTAGTATCAAATACTAAATCAAAATGATGTACAGAAAATTTATTAATTGGAAAACTTAAAACTTAAAACTTAAAACTTAAAACTATTTAAAACTGTATATTTTATTTAAGTTTCTCTGAAACTAGACAAGAAATTAAGTACCCGTGCAAAATTAATTTAACATTTGTAGGGGCGTTACGGAGCATTTCGCAGGAAAACGCCCCTAGGAGATTAGGGAATATAAATAATTTTTCCTACCTATTTTACCCGACCATCAAATATACAATTAATCTTGCTTGACTACTGATAAAAGCGAGGTAACTACCAAAGCTTGAGTGAAATATGATAGCCAGAGTGTTTTAACCGCTTGGTGAAAAATGACTTGCCGAATTCCTATAGGCAGCTTCATCAAGAAACTAATAAGTAAAATTTGTGACTCTCCAGAACAAACAGCCAAACATAATTGACCTTGACGACTAACACGATAACCTTGATTATTTAGCTCCAAAGGTAATCGTTTAAACTCTTTAACCTTCGTCAATGCACAAGAATTACGGATAGTTTAATTAATCCACATTGAACCGATTTCCACATGATGGAAATCTTTACTTGTGTACTGACGACGTTCAGATTTATCAACTGTTAATAATGTATTAGCAACTTCAGTATCGCAAATTAAATCGCTCAAACTCAGCAGCTTTACAAGCATTGAGCCGATAAAAAGGAAGTTTCAGTGTCAAAGTTAATTTACTCATGGTATGATTTTAAAACTTTCCTATACAATTTTGTAGGAAATAGTGGAATAGATTCCACGAACATTTTCTGCCTAAGCTTTAGTAGAAATAGTTGATGGAGGATTGATATACCAAACTCTATATACTATATATATTATGATGATTCTTGCAATATCAGACTTCTGTGCTTTATTGCAGATATAGATATTTTGGCTGCCGGACTAGCACTGTCTGCGCCAGTCAGTCATGGGTCACGGCTGTGTGCGGACACAGGTTCCGGACCGCTGTTTGCCCCCTGGAAACCCCCTTTTGCGACGCTGGCAAGTCTTTAGGAGCGTCCTGTAAGACCGCCAAGAGAGTATGTCTCCCAAGGCAAATCTATGTTAGCGTTTGCCGAGCATGATCGACCGAAAGCTCCTCTGTTAGCGCAGCTCCGACCCAGGAGGCAAGAGGCAACAGAAACCTATAGGGGAGCCGTAAGTTTGGCGACGTAGGAGAGTCTTAGGAATCCCACGCCATAGAAGAGTCTTGGCGTTGGGAGGATGTCAAGTTTGAAAAATCAAGATAACTTTGAGTAGAACACAGGTCATGTCCTCTGAAAATATGGACTATTAGACCTAAATCAACTTAAATACTTGTCATAACCACTTTATAAGTTAAGGAGCATAATATGCCACAACCTGACCCCTCCAAAATTAATACCCAAGCAAAAATTTCCGAAGTAGATCCTAAAATAGAAATGGGCACAACAGAAGCAGGGTATCTGGCAACACTACCCCCTGCCGAAGAAAAATCCGATCAATTCCAAGAAATCAAAGACCAAATCTTGGAAATATTATCAGAGCTACCAGCAATAGTGACTGGTTTCTTTGGGCGATACCAAAAGCCCATTATCACTCTTGGTCTCATTTTAGGAGCCATCATTACTATCAAGGTAATGTTGGCAGTGATCGAATCCTTGAATGACATCCCACTCCTAGCTCCAACCTTTGAGCTAATTGGTATTGTCTACTCTGGTTGGTTTGTGTATCGGTATCTACTTCGAGCTTCCGATCGCCAGCAGCTATTGATAGAGCTTCAAGCTTGGAAAGAACAACTATTAGGTGACAAGCCATCCAATAGTTAAAACACTTCCGAACAAAAAGGCATTGGTTAAAAAGCTTTTCCTGACCGAATGCTCCGCAAAAAGCAGTTCAGCATTCAGCATTCAGTGCCGGATTTATACTGAAATTGAGATAAATTCAATTAAAAAGGGGATTTCAACCCCTCTGAAATTATCCGTATAAGCCGGGGATTTTAACCCTAGCTCTGGGCTAAAAGCTGTTAGCCCAGAGCTAGTTAAAAATTATAGGACATACGCAACAACTCTACCCGTAAGGTGCGTTGCAACGCACCTTACACTAAAGCTAGCGCAGAATAGAAGACTTTGCCTAAGTCCTGAATTAATTAAAAATGTAAAATGAATTAACCAATGCCCCAAACCGGAAAATTTTTAACTACAAATGTGTTGTAGAGTAGCAGTAAAGTCTGGATAAGAAATACTCGCAGCCTCAGCCTGATGAATTTGGGTACTACCATTAGCATTCAGAGCAGCGATCGCCAAACTCATGGCCACTCGATGGTCTCCATAACTTTCAACATCCGTACCAGTTACAGACATACCGCCAGTAATCTCCAAACCATCAGGTAATTCTGCAACTTTGGCCCCCAATTTTTGTAGCTGGGTGGCCATCACTGCCAGGCGATCGCTCTCTTTAACTCGTAACTCAGCCGCATCCCGAATCACAGTCTTTCCCTCAGCAAACATAGCAGCAACAGCCAAAATCGGAATTTCATCAATCAACCTTGGAATTATCGCACCAGAAATTTCACAAGCCCGAAGCCGACCATAACGTACCCGCAAATCAGCCACAGGCTCACCTGCCACAACTCGCTGATTTTCCTGTATAATATCAGCCTCCATCATCTCCAAAACTTCCAATATTCCTGTGCGAGTCGGATTAACACCCACATTTTCAATTAGCAATTCTGACCCAGGTACAATTGCTGCAGCCACCAACCAAAAAGCTGCCGAACTAATATCACCAGGTACAACCACATTTTGGCCTCGGAGTTGAGCTGGCCCTATCACCGTTACACTATTTGTTTCTCGGTCAATCTCGATCTGAGCGCCAAAAGCTTGCAACATTCTTTCACTATGGTCTCGTGAAAGAGCTGGCTCAGTAACCGTCGTTTTCCCCTCAGTCATTAGACCAGCAAACAAAATACAAGATTTTACCTGAGCAGAGGCGATCGGGGAATGATAATGAATCGGTTTTAACTTTTGTCCCTGAATCGCTATTGGAGCAAAAGCTCTCCCCTTTCTGCCCCAGATTTCGGCTCCCATTTGGGTCAAAGGTTGGATAACACGGGACATCGGACGCTGCACCAGGGAGTTGTCTCCCGTAACAGTAAAAAAACATTCAGGATGGGACGCTAAAATGCCCAACATTAGTCGCATGGTAGTCCCAGAATTACCACAGTCCAAAACTTGAGATGGTTCTTTTAAATGCCCTAGCCCGACTCCTTGAACTTTTACTAGCTCTGTATTTAGCTCAGAAATATTTGCTCCTAGAAGTGAAAAACATTTCCCAGTGCTGCGGGGGTCTTCCCCCAGGAGTAAACCTTTAATGGTGGTTTCTCCTTGGGCGATCGCTCCTAGCATTAGAGCGCGATGAGAAATTGATTTATCTCCAGGAATTTGAATATTACCTTTGAGGGATAGACCTGATGTTGGTCTTTGAATTATCAAAGTTTCTTGAGTGTTTGTAATTTTGGTAGTGACGATGGCAGGGTTCATAAAATTAACTAAACTATAACTGTTTGCTAGTTATAGCAGTTTTCACCATGTAAAAATCAAATTTTTTATCGGAATTGAAGGGTTGATTAGGAAAATATATTTTGGTTCAAAAGTCATAGGGAATATTGAACAGAGAACAAGGAACAAAAAAATGTTCTAATCTTTTATTCGAGTTCGATTGACTAGATTATTATTAACTCTTTAATTTTTTTTTACTTTTGATAGTTGAAAAGAGTTAATAACTATAAAGATAGCAATCCTAAATAGGTTGTAACAAGTCTGTTAAGTACCTAAACAAAATTAATTACCTACTCTGATTATATGTAATCCTTACAGTATAAGGAATTCAGTTTCGCTAAATGTGTAATTAATTTTGTGTACCTGCTTATTATAAGATTGAGCAACTTGAAGAGAATATTATGAACTTAATTTTTGAACTGTAAGCATTTATTCAGACAACTCAATCCGCCAGATAACTCAAGGGAGCTATGGCTGTCAAAATGATTCTACAACGCCAATCTTATCATTATATTCAACAATTTATTCATGTTTCGTCTAGTTTGATTAGTAAATGGAAAAATCGTATTTTATTTGAAGATATTGATAGTTTAAAGCTTCACTACACTGCCTGTATAGGTTATTTACTTACTCAATAAATTGACGAAATTATTGTCTGCTTACATAACCAATAACACTGGATTTTAGACAAATTAAATTCTCATATTTACCAGAATTATGGTGTGGTATTTGCCTCCAATCCAAGTTATTATCATCTTTTTTTAAAAACTTAAATAACTTGAAAAAAAGCACAGAAAACACACAAAAAAAAAAGAAGTGCAATAATTTTTAACAGACAATCGTCAAGATATAGAGGTAGGAAAGCTAGCTATATTTATGGTTAACGAATGTCACCTTCTCTGGGGTGATGTGATTTATTATGGATGGGGACCGACCAATCAAAGGATAAAAATTCCTCAGAAAAATTACTTGGAGCGACAGACATATTATGGAGCTATAGATGATCGAACAAAAGAATTTTATTACAAAGTTATGACAAAGGTAATTCAGAAAATACAAAGAGATTTTGGGATTATTTACAATCTCAAAAGCCAGGGCAAAGAATAGCTGTATTTGGGGATAGATCCAGATATCATTGTTCTCAAGAAATCAAAGAATATTTGGAGGAAGTAAATAGAGGATTAGAGAAGTCAGAGTGGCAAATAACTTGTACGAAATTTGCACCGAATGCTCCAGAACAAAATCCAGTAGAAGATATTTTGCTACAAACAAAAAAATTTGTGAAAAAGTTTGTTCATTATTGTCAATCTTTTAAAGTAGTCAAATTATTATTTTAGTTATTTGCCAATGGGCAAATATTTGATTTCCCTAAATTATATGAATATGCCGATTTTACACGACTAACTTAGGATTACTATATTAAGTTTTAAAGTTTTAAACAAATCAAATTAGTTTTACTAAGTTAAACTGAAATGAACTGAAATTAAACTAATTTACTTGTACTAACCTCTAGGAAGATTTATATACATACATAATTTTAGAGATTTGTTTGCTGTAAAAATCATCTCTTGTGTGGAATTATCTTCATGTGCTATGCTTAGAAAAAATGAGTTAAGAAGAAGTTGAAAATTTGGTTTAAGCTGACTAATATCGTGTCTGCTCCATTAAGCTTAATATAAGTAGGTTGGATAGCAAGGTTGTGTTGGCTCCGCTTATCTGCTTATCTAAAGGATAAGGATAGACCAAACTCTAAGCACTATAATTGTTAGATTAATCTTTCGGGAAACAAGCTACATTACCTCAATTTTTATGATGAGCGTTCCAGCCAACATAATATAACTCCTACAAAACCACCAATTAGGTAACACTTGACAGGAAAAGTATTGGGAGAGATTTAGTTGATTAGTTGAGTCGGTCAAATCCAGTTTAAATGCGTCTTAGCTTATTATCTAAAAATTATAAAAAACAGGTAAGCCGGGAAACGGCAATCCGCCAAAAACAATATTTTGAATTTCCGTGAAACTAACAATTAGTCAATAATCCTAACCAGAGAAAATCTATGCTAACTTATCAACGCAAACCTGTAAGTCTGTCATTAATATCAACAGACTTGCCCATTTGGTCTATAGTTGAAACTGCTGCTACACTATATCAAAAAGACCACGATAATTTCCATATATTATTGCATGAACCAGCAATTATTGATAGAGAAACATTAGGTATAGACGACACACCAATATTGTCAACCATGCCAAAACCAAGACTTTTATGGTTAGAGGTTTCTCCATCTCGAATCATTATGACCATGCAAGGAAACGGCAAATATTGTTATCGCCACGTTTGGGAACGAGGTGTTTATGGTATCTGCCGTTATTGGCTGCAAAATGATTGCTTGACTCTACACCATCAATTGCGACTGCGTAACTTTACTAGAGACTTAAGACTCGAAGGAAAACCAGTACCAGACTATTTGCGTTTAGAATATGAACTATGGTCAGAAAAACTACGATTGGGCCATTATGTGATGGAACTAGAAATTCATCATTAAACTCGTCTACTTTTCCTGACAGTAGCTGACGAGCCGATCTTGCAACCCATCTTTATTTGTAGCAACTTTGTTAGCTGTTTGGCCAGCCAGATCGAGTTGAGTCTTCGCCTGATTAAACTTTTTCCTACCCTCAAAAGAAGCTTCTAGTTGTTTACTAGTTTCAAGAGCTAAACTCATCTGAATGAATGCTTGAGAAAGTTCCTGAAAATGTTGAACAAAGTCGTTCTGAAACTGCTGTAGATTTTCGTCCTCCAGCTCTAGAGACTCTAATTGTCCAGCAACTTCTTTCAACTCCCCAGCTAGCTGATTTGTGATTGCAGCATCATAAGAAGTTTTAGCATTGACCAGAGCATTGCCCTTATTAATAGTAGTAATCAATTGATTACACTGGACAACTTTACTCGGACCACAACCAGTGGCCAATAAACAAACTACAATAGTAGTGCCAATAATCGTTAATTTAGGAAACATAGTCTAAAATCGTGCAAAATCGATCTAGGGGGTACCGCTAACAAGCAAGAATGTTAGCTCAAGAACAGTAAAATGTCCAAAACACCTAGAAACCTAGATAGTAGCCCTACAAATAATTTTCCCATAGTCATGTCTATGGGATTAGGACTACTGATGCTGGGTTTATCCTGGCGATTGTTTGTAATTATCGCTGTTGGGTCTGGAATTACCTGGATCATAAGATACTATTATCAGCAACACCAAAAGCAACAAGCTTGCTTGAATGCCACATTCTATCAGTTAATTCAGGAAAATCAGGGACATATTACGGCTCTAGACCTAGCTATGAACTCCCAACTTCCTGGAAAAGTAGTTCAAGAGTTTTTGGATGAACGAGCTAAAGAATTTGGTCCTGAGTTAGAAATTACAGAGCAAGGTGGATTATTATATTATTTTCCTACTGCTTTATCCTTAATTTCTAGTCAAACAAAAGAACCGGAAATATATGAGGAAAAAAGTGAGCAACTGCGGCAAGTTGAAATAGGTATTGAAGAGCAGTTAGAACATCACACTAAATTAGTGTCGGAAGAAATAATTAACACAGTTTCCTCTGATTCAAATTATCAAATTGAACCAAACCAGCCACAGATAACTACTAATAAAGAATTTTCTCAACCCAATCAAAAACAGCTAGAAAATAATCGGTTTGACCTTTCGCCTCAAGTTCTGTTTTTATCTCTTACTCAAACCGAACTAGCAAATCGGCTTAATGTTCATCCTAGCACCATTAGTAAACGGAAAACAAAGTCTGATTTTGCTCAATGGAGTAGTCAAAAAGATCCAGAGTCAATTGCATGGGAATATTCAAAAGAATTAGCAAAATTTTCACCGATAATTTCCAAGTGTTAGGTGTTAGGTGTTAGGTTTTTAAAAAATCTAAAGTTTTAATTTGCTTTACCGAATAATTAAGATTTAAAGCTTTTCCTTGGCTGCGCCACAGGCTATCGCACTACAAGGAGAGACAAGAAAAAAAATTCTTTTAGTTAATCCTATCCATTTTAAGGAGAGGTAATTATTAATTGTTAATTGTTAATTGTTAATTGTTGAACTCTTTCTCCTACTACCTATCATCTAATACCAATTTGTAGGGTGGGCAATGGCTATAAGTGCCTTTTTATAAAGGTTTTAGCTGACTACGCGCATTGCCCACATTATGCGTTTATTTATGCCGACCTACTGACTACCTATCATCTAATAGCAAGGCTGAAAAAAGTTTGCTACAAATTGTTAGGTTTTAGACACCAGTAGGGGCAATTTCCTTTACTAAGTCATACTGCGCTTTCGATGAATTGCCCCTATTCCTATTTATACTAAGCGTGAAAAAAGAATGTTACCGAATAATTAATAATTAATAGTTAATAATTAAACAATTCAGGTTTAAAGCCGACCCTTTTAAGGGGATAAAATCAAAAAAAATCCTTAAGTGTCAATCTCCTTTTTTTAAGAAGGGGTAATTATTAATTGTTTTCCGTTTGTCATGCACTCGCATTCGGCACCTCGTCACATGAAAATTGTTAATTGTTAATTGCTGAAGAATAATCAGAGTTATTATAAAGACTTTACCTATGATGTCTCTTTGACTAAAAGTTAAGCCTCACTCTAACAAATTGTGTTTAGGCTATTCCTCCTGACTCCCGGTGTCGCTAGGAGTCTTTTTGGCAAACATTTATTACCCCTGGTATTATACCAAGGGCGATCGATGAATATTGATAATAAGAACGGGAATTAAAATCTTTTTGATTATTTGATTAACAGTAATAAATGATATTTAAGCTATAAATTGCTGACTCCTGTAGAGGCAGTTTCCGGCCGAATACTGCGCTTTCGATGGAAACGGAGCATTGTTGAGACAATTACCCCTACTAAGAAATAGTCTAGCTATTTCTAGCAAACTTTTATTAAAGTGCTATTATTCATAACATTATTTGATGGCGCTAGGTACAATACCATTTTGTAAAGCAATGCTATACTTTCGCCACTTCAATTATTAAATAATCAGCATGGCTTCTTGGTGTTTAAAATTTGACTACTATAGTGCTACGTGAATACATTAGGACATATCTTTTTCTGTACTCTCTTCACCTTGGCTTTCAACCCAATTAAACTGTCCTAACCTAAATACGTAATGCTATACAAGGAATAAAGTTACCGGCGTTCTAAATCGCTATACAATATTCTGGAATTATTGATTGTGGAGTCTAAAATCTACTGATTATATGTCTCAGGAAACCCTTAGAGTAGTCGCTCGTATAATTGCCCTACCCAATAGGGTCGAAGAAGTCAAGTCTATTTTAATTAGCATAGTTTTGCCTACTCGTCAAGAAAAAGGCTGTATTAATTACGAGTTATTGCAAAATCACACTAACCCAACAGATTTCACTTTTGTTGAGGAATGGGAAACTGAAAGCCTGCTAGAAAAACACTTGGCCTCAGACCATATCCAAAAAGCATCATCTGAACTCAATAACCTAGTGGCAACTCCCCCAGATATTCGTCGTTATCATTTAATAGCTTGACAAAACAAAAAAATTTTGTTAAAGAGAAGTAACACAATTAAAAAAAAAGAAATGTATTGAAAAAAATTGTAACATTTAAGCAAAAAACTGCTCAAATAAACTTAAAAATCTTAATTAAATATTACAATAAAAAAAATCGTAGGTAAGTGTAACAAATGATGCCCAGAATACTCGTCATTGACGACGATCCTGCGATCGCAGAACTCGTTGCCATAAACTTAGAAATGGCTGGCTATGAAGTTAGCCAAGCAGAAGATGGTATAAAAGGTCAAGCCTTAGCCTTGCAACTACTGCCAGACCTAATAGTATTAGATTTAATGCTGCCAAAAGTAGATGGGTTTACAGTCTGTCAACGTCTGCGTCGTGATGAACGAACAGCCGATATTCCGGTACTGATGTTGACTGCTTTAAGTCAAACCCAAAACAAAGTAGAAGGTTTCAATGCTGGTGCAGATGATTATCTGACAAAGCCTTTTGAAGTAGAAGAAATGCTGGCAAGGGTGCGCGCCCTTCTGCGACGCACAGATCGAATTCCTCAAGCTGCTAAACATAGCGAAATCCTTAATTATGGCCCTT
Organism: Microcoleaceae cyanobacterium; assembly: GCA_049647275.1. GTDB lineage: Bacteria > Cyanobacteriota > Cyanobacteriia > Cyanobacteriales > Microcoleaceae > JASJEE01. The sequence goes on along the minus strand of JBARXI010000101.1, from coordinate 11,015 downwards.
TGACACTAGTTCCAGAAAGGTTTGAAGCTATTTGGTTTGAGCAAACAGTTAAACTGACTCACCTAGAGTTTGAATTACTCCATTGCTTACTCCAACGTCATGGTCAGACAGTCTCGCCCAGTGAAATTCTTAAGGAAGTATGGGGTTACGATCCAGATGATGATATTGAAACGATCCGAGTCCATATTCGACATTTAAGAACGAAAATGGAACCAGACCCTCGCCACCCGCGCTATATTAAAACAGTATACGGTGCTGGTTACTGTTTAGAATTACCCAGTAATGGCTCTAGTACTAATAATTTAGAAACAGCTAATTGGGCAAAACCCAAACAGGATTGGGTTACAGAAAGTTGAGATAACTTCTGGTTGAAATATCATAATTAGGAATTAAAAATGGAGGAAAATAGTTATCGATTCACCTCCTCTAGGATTTCTAATTATGACCGCTCAACCGGAATTAATTTGATATAGCAATCCTAAATGATTTGTGAAAAACTTAGATGTATTTATTTTGTCTTCTACCTACCACCTAATACCTAACACCTACCACCACCAAAAATTTATAACTGAAATAGGATTGCTATATTAGGGTTTATATGGCGAGCCTATTTAATTTAATTTATTTTATTTAATTTAAATTTAAGTCGTAATTTTTTACTGTTCGTTAGTAGTAAAGGATGAAATATGTTGTAGGTATAAATAGGTTATTTGAGCGCCACTTATGATTTAATTTAACAGTAGCATTAAAAAAAAATGGTCTAAATTAACCAAGTTTTTTTATAAGTGCTAAACATGCTTATGGATAAAAAAATATATAGCAATCTGCGCATTGGTTGTGAAAAATGTTAGAAGACTCAATATTAACTGAAAACAGATATAAATTCTGACTTCTGACTCTTGTACGGGTAATTCATGAATTACCCGTACTGACTCCTAAGCACCACGAAAATATTACAACTGAAATAGAATTGCTATATGATAACTACTTACATAATATCAAACTAGACTTAATCTGAGTTTTGCCACATATGCTAAATCTGAGTATATTTCCGATAAATGTTGTACAAACCCAGATAAGTAGGTAGGCACAAAAAAAACTAAGTATGTAACAAAAAGTAAACTAGCTCCAAAGCCTCTTCCCTTCTGCTTTCTGCCCTCTGCTTTCTGCCTTCCTAAGCACGATAAATTTTAACGCCTCTTCCCTTCTGCCTTCTGCCCTCTGCCTTCTGCCTTCCTAAGCACGATAAATTTTAACGCCTACCTACTTACAGTATATACACCTATCATCAAAAGATTATCAAAAATTTACCCTTCGAGTTTCCAGAAATCAGGTAAAATCCATTAGTGTATAGACAGGATATATATAACTATGCACTCGCACTGGATTCGATACGTAAAAATAGCTCTAGTAAATACCCTTGGGGCATTAGTAGGAATTATTTGGATTCCTGTACCTCAAGCAGTAGCACAACAATCACTTCCTGACCAAGTAAAATCAGAAGTATTAGCAACAAACTCAGAAATATCTCCCTTAGAAACTATCCAGCCCATAGCCGATGACTTAAAGACCACAAAAACTGTAACCTCATTACCAGAACTTTATCAATTGCGCGACCGACTTAAAGTAACACTCAAAAAAGTTTCCAACATACCAAACATTCAAGAAGTAACAGAGCCGTGGCAATATCAACTTCAGCTACAAAAGTACGAAAAACTTTTGAAAAACCTCCGAGGTACAGAAGCAAAAATCATTAAAGAAGAAAATGCTAACGAAAGCTGGAAGCAAGCAGTGAGATTAGCAACAAAAGCTGTAGACAAAGGAAAAACTCCAGAGTCAACTTACCAAACTTGGCAAGAAGCAGAAAACCTGTGGTTAGAAGCAATTTATAACCTGCGTCAAATTCCCCAAGACTCATTAATCACAGATAAAGCGATCGAAAAAATGATCGAATATCAAGGATACATGGCAGTTGCCTCCTATGAAAAAATTATGGCAACACAAGCTTGGGAAAAAAATACACAAGACTACGCAAACAGCAACACAACCACAAATTCCCGAGCGATCGCCTACAGTTTATCTCCAGGCTTTACCATGTATGGAGATACAAACAGAGATGGCTTCTTAGAAGCAGCAGACAAATCAGGCAGAGATACATGGTCTTTATCAGAAGGTGCGCTGATGTTATTTAATAACGATGATGATAATACTGATTTAATACCCGACTGGCGCGATCGAGAAGTTAATGGTGAAAAGGATGAAGCAGACTTAGCGGTGGTAAACCTAGAAATATCAGAAAACTATCAAGGTTCGCAAATCTATATCACTACTGACACCGACGTTAATAACTATATTAACGTATTCCAAAAAACAGAATACGGATGGCAACCCGTAGATATTTCTGGCACAGAAGCATTACTCCCCAGAGATAAAATAGTATTGGGAGTAGAAGCAAAACAATTTGCCGATCGCAACTGGAAAGGAGTAGTTAACCTAACAGCAATGGCTGAAAAAAACGGTCAACAAATAGCCTCAGACAGTATCCAAATAGGTGTAGTTCCCTGGCTAATGTCTCCCAACACCGCCCCAGTCAAAGAGCTTCATGTCAGCGAGCGGAGTTTTGGTAATGAAGAATTCATCAGCAAAATTAAACAAATAGTCGAAAAGACAGGTGCAAAAGCCACAATAAATCCTGGCGGCACAACCTGGATGCAAGATACCAAAGAAATTGGTTATGTGCAGTTTCCCACCAAAGAAGGAATACGTAACATTGATGTCGTACTCAAAGCAAACCGCCTTGGGGAAAATGACCAATATGCCAGAAGTCTACTCAAAGAAGATTTCGGCTGGTTTGAAGTCGGAAAACCGCGACAACTTGACCCCCTCAATAGATGGGCTGATGCCTATGGAAATATGGAAGTAACACCACCTTTGCCTGATTATCCCATGGGAAGAGTTTATTATGGTAAAGCTGATGGGGTGGGTATGAATCCAGAAATTATTGATTTCATCAAAGCACAACAAATTCAGGGGCCGCCAGTAGATATTGATACTTCTTGGTTAATGATTCGTCATGTTGATGAAATTCTCAGTTTTATTCCTAGTAAATTTGGCAAACCTTTAATGTTAATTGTGAGTCCAGAAGCAGGAGTCAAACTATTAGAAGAAATGAATCAACAAGGGTATGGGCAAGCTGCAATAAATCGTGGTTTAGGTACGCAAATAAATGTGCGGAAAGCATTGAAAAATAAAAAGTTAATTCAACATAATCTATATTTACAACAGGAAAAAATCAACCCATTAATTCAGAAGTTAAAAGAGGAATTTAACTTGAGTGATGACCAGATTATTCAAGTGCCAGCTATGTTTGGATATAGTGGTTATGCCTGGTGGCCGAATATGGTAAATTCGGTGGTGGTTAATGGGGAATTGTTGGTTTCAAATCCGGCTGGAGCATTAATTAATGGCAGGGATTATACTCAGGAAAAATTCCGGAGATTAGTGGCTAATTCTGCTTTAAATATTACTTTCATGGATGATAAATATTATCAAGATTTGAGAGGAAGTATTCACGATGCAACTAATACAACTCGGTTAGGAAAAAATAATCCTTTCTGGAAATCTTTGCCAGAAAAAGTAAGATAAATAGTAGGTAGTCATTTCAGTTATCAGTTATCAGTTATCAGTTATCACTACCTCCTGCAATAGGGAGACTTGAAATGCACCACCCTTGTTTTTTATCTCCTTAAAAGGGGAGACTTGAGACCTTATTATTTTGGTCAGTTATAAATAAAATTTAAGAATTGACAAATTATGGAAAAATAATTCAATCGCCTTGAGTATTCTCCTTTGTTGCCTCTTAAATTCTGACTCCTGAATTTAAGAGGTCGCCAATCCGACGACTCCCCTACCTGACTGCTACCTAATTATTTATAAGTATTCAACCGTTAGAAGTAGGGTGGGCAAATGTGATTAGAAATCGGATAAATATGACTCACTCAATATTTGCCCACAACAGACAAAGTTATGGTGGGCAAATACTATTTTATTTACCACAAATATCTATTATTCAATGGTTGCCCACCCTACTAATATCTTTTTGACTGTAGTGAAGTGTGTAAAACAGAATGTTTTCCTAGCATTTTCGGAGTCAAGGAGACCTCAGAATTACACACTTGATGCGTGACTTTTGACTTGTAGTTTAGTTATATTTTGTATAAATAATATTATGTTCCCCCTCCGGGGAAAATGATATAACATATTCAAACTTATCTATGAGGAGAAAGAAAGAATGTCAGATTTTATGGATTTTTTGCAGCATCAATATGCTTATGTTGCCATTGGGCAATTTAAACCGGGCAAATTTGAGGAAGCCAAGGAACTTTATGAAAAGGCTGTTGCTACTTATAACGATGGTTTTAAAGGAGCTTATTTATTGCAGTTGCCAGGAACAGATAAAGGTATTGCTGTAATTTTTTGGGAAGGTGTGGAAGCTATGGATGCTAATCAAAGTGATGCTTATAAAGCTGCATTAGGAGAAATGTCTCATTTATTTGCCAAGCCACCGGAAACCAATTTTTATGAAGTGGTAAGTGAGATGTTGCCAGAGGAAGTGAAGAAAGTGGGATAATATTTTGTTGATTTGATTGTTAAAAAATCAGCGGTACAACGGATTTTTTTCCTGAGATTTAAGGATTAGCAAATCAACAATTTGTTTCTAGGAAAGATGGGGAAGTTTTTTCACATCTTTTTCTTTTTTTCTGAATATTTATCTGAATATTTGTAGGTTGGGTGAAGCGGTAGTACCACTCAACAATAATTACCGAATAATTAAGGTTTAATATATTAAAATCCGGCTAATTAGTTATCGTATGATTGAGGAGTCACCTCCTCAGTAGGGGTAATTCATGAATTACCCCTACATTAACTAAAGAATTACCCCTACATTAACTAAAGTTTGCACCTCCTTCTAACTTTTCAATAAAAACTTGATTCCTAACATCACGACCAGCAGCATTACCTCGTTCGACTTTTATTATATTACGAATATTCTCTTGCGCTCCTGACTTAACTTCTTCCCATCCTTTTTCAGGTAAACCTTTACCCCCACGTAATAATGCTACGGGAAAATCTTCTGTCTGAGAAAAGTCAAAAATAGGGGTTTGCTTCCTCCCTAATTGTTGAGCGCTTTCAGGAACAGTTTTCCCCACATAATTCATTAAATTGGAAACCGTGACAAATTTATCTCCTGGTTTATTGCCACCACCATGTAATGCTTCCAGAAAATGCTCTGTGTAGATACTCATTTTTCCATCGGAGCGTATCCATGATGACTCCTCTCCTGTGGATGAGGTGAAAACTGCTCGCCCTCTTCCTTTTCTTAATTCATCTATTAAGTTTTTCGGGAGGGCGGTTTGACTGAAGTTTTCCGGTAATTCTAGTTCCTCTGTTTCTTTGGCAGTTGCCATTCCTTGGGCGTGACAACTATCTATTATTACTAATAGTTTTTGGGCGGATATTTGCTGGAGGGCGTTGTTAAATTCTGTTGCTGGTAATGCTGTTTTTTGTAGTTTTACGGGACTGGTGTCGTGGGGGATTAAATAATAGTTTTGAGTTGATTTATCTAGCCAACCATGACCAGAATAATAGACTAATATTGTTGCTTCTGGGTCGTTTTTTGCTTGTTGTTGGAGCCAGTTTAAGTTGTCTAAAATGTTTTGTTTTGTTGCTTGTTCATTGCAGAGGAGACGGAGATAATTTTCATTGTCAATGTAACCACATAAGTCGGGGTTTGTGAGGAATAATTTAATTGCTTGAAAGTCTTTAACTGTGACGGGAAATGACCAGTCGGAGTATTTGTAGTTGCCGACTGCTATGAGTAATGCTTAGTTGTGATCAAGTGTGTTAGACATGAGTATTTTGGGGGTTGGTTTGTAGTATTGAAGGCGTTGTTGGATAGTTTTAATGGCGTCGATAGTTTGATATAGATTTGCTTTAACAAAACTGTCATTTAGTAGTTTTTTAATCAATTCAAAAATCGCAGTTTCTGAACCAATTTTACCCAAAGCAAATGCTGCACTACCACGCACATGATAGTTTGAGTCTTCTAGGAGTTGAATTAACTCCGAAATAGCAGTTTTCGAGCCAATTTTACCCAGAGCTTCTGCTGCACTCATACGCACACGATAGTCAGAGTCTTCTAAGAGTTGAATTAACTCCGAAATAGCAGTTTTCGAGCCAATTTTACCCAGAGCTTCTGCTGCACTGCCACGCACACGATAGTCAGAGTCTTCTAGGAGTTGAATTAACCCATTAATCGCAGTTTCTGAGCCAATTTTACCCAGAGCTTCTGCTGCACTGCCACGCACATGATAGTCAGAGTCTTCTAGGAGTTGAATTAACTCCGTAATGGGAGTTTCTGAACCAATTTTACCCAAAGCAAATGCTGCTCTCCAACGCACAAATGAGTATCGGTCTTCTAGAAGTTTAATTAACTCAGTAATAGCCGTCTCCGAATCTATTTCACCTAGAACTTCTGCTACACTCATACGCACACGATAGTCAGAGTCTTCTAGGAATTTAATTAACCCATTAATCGCAGCTTCCGAGCCAATTTTACCCAGAGCTTCTGCTGCACTACCACGTACATGATAGTCAGAGTCTTCTAGGAGTTGAATTAACTCCGTAATGGGAGTTTCTGAACCAATATTAGCCAGAGCAAATGCTGCTCTCCCACGCACATCAGGCTCTAAGTCTTTGAGGAATTTAATTAACCCATTAATCGCAATTTCCGAGCCAATTTTACCCAAAGCATCTGCTGCTCTTCCACGCACATAAGAATTTGAGTCTTCTAGGAGTTGAATTAACCCATTAATCGCTATTTCCGAGCCAATTTTACCTAGAGCTTCTGCTGCACTGCCACGTACAAATGAATCTGAGTCTTCTAGGAGTTGAATTAACTCTGGAATGGGAGTTACTGAGCCAATTTTACCCAGAGCATATTCTGCACTCCAACGCACATGATAGTCAGAGTCTTCTAGGAATTTAATCAACCCATTAATCGCAGTTTTCGAGCCAATTTTACCTAGAGTTTCTGCGACGCTAACACGCACACGATAGTCTGAATTTTTTCTAAGTTTAATTAACTCATCAATCGCAGTTTTCGAGCCAATTTGACTGAGAGCATCTACTGCACTAACACGCATCCGATAGTCCGAATCTTTTAGAAGTTTAATTAATCCATCAATAGCAGTTTTCGAGCTAATTTTACCCAAAGCTTTTGCTGCATTTATACGCAAATCAGAATCTGAGTCTTCTAGAAATTTAATCAACCCCGGAACAGCAACATTCGATTTTGTCAACCCTGCCAAGTAAACTTTCAACAACCAAGGCAACTCCAACCCCTCAACCTCCACAAACACCTGCTCCTGAAACTTCCCTTGCACCTCTGCCACCAACCTCGCCCCCAAAAACCAATCTACCTCCAACGCCAACCTTACCACCCGCACCGCCAATGCCTCATCCTCCACCAACGCCAACATCAACGCCACAACTTCCGTCCACTTCAAATAATTCAAATATTCCCACTGCAACTCATAATCACTCAAACCAGACAACCGCAACAACAACCTTTCCGCCGCATAATATTCCTGCAACAATTGATGGCGAAACGAAATCTGACCATCATCTCCCACCTGAATCAAATGATGCTCCAATAAATCTTCCAACCAACGCATCGCACAGTCAGTCGGAGCTACCACCTCCCCTCGCAAAAACTCCGTCAATACCTCCTCAGCTTTTTGCCGACGAATAGCAACCATAATCTCAGTTTTCGACTCCCCATTCGTCATCACCCACGCCAACTCCTGCAATAACCTATCCCACCAACGTCGAGAACTTTCATCAACCGGAACATCTTGCTTGAGGCGACTACTATAAGTCTGAGTAAAACTCCGAAACACCAACCCCAGATTAGCAGGTATTACTTTTTTATAGTTAAACACGGAACACAACATCCACAAAAACATGGGAGTTTCCCCCAACTCCCGCAACCTTCCCTGCAACTGCTGCCATAAATTTTCACCATGCTCCGGCAAATAAGCACAGACAAACTCCTGCATTTGAGATTCCGTCAGAGGCTGCATTTCCAACCTTTTCTCAATCCCCAAATCTCCCCCCAGACTCAAATCTCGCGTGGTAAACACCATAGCAGTTTTGGGGTAGTCTTGCCGAAACATTCTCACCTGTTGTCGTGCAGTTTCCGACGCCATCTCGTTAAACCCATCGAAGAGGAGCAAAAATTCACCTTGACGGAGCAAAGTTTCTAGAGTCGCTTCATCTATATTTATAGTGGGGTCGTGTTTGTGGATAAAAGCTTGAATTCTCGAAAGTACGGAAGTTTGACTGTAGCGGAGTTCGATGAGAATGGGAATTTTGGGTTTATCCCCCCCAACCCCCCTTGGGAAGGGGGGAGTTTTTCTTGTTTTCCCTCCTTTTATTTCCCCTCTTTCCAAAGGGGGAGCGTCTGTTCTTATTTCCCCTTTTTCCAAGGGGGAAGCGTCTCTTCTTATTTCCCCACTTTCCAAGGGGGGATTAAGGGGGGATTCTTCTTTTTCCAAGGAAGACCTTAATTTCTCTGCATCCTCCAACAACAGTCGGGCCAAAGCAGTAGATTTTCCCGACCCCGGCCGTCCCACCAATAAAACATGATTCGGGGCATATTTGCGCAACCCCTCCAAAACGGTCAACCGTTCAATTTTCTCTTCTGGTCTTTCCCTTTGTTTTTCCTCCGACTCAACAGTTTGTACCATCAAACCTAAATCCAACAGTGGGGAAATATTTTGCTGCTGCTGAAGAGACTTTTTTCCCCTCACATCGGTCAGAGTATAAACTTCCCACCATTTGGCGTACTTCCGACAAACAGATTCTAGATAGGGCCTCCAATCAACCATATTGCTGTCTAAAATTAGGGTGAAGATTTAGAAATATTATAGCTATTGTCAATAATTTGTAGCTAGATCGGCAATTGTGCCAATTCAATAAATAGTTGCTACAAATAGCTAGGTTATTTCTTAGGAGTCACCGGTAGGGGCAAACGGCCGTTTGCCTCTACAGGAGTCAGAATGAATAGCTTCAGTACCATTTATTAGGTCGGAACTTATTTTTTTAGTCAAAGGGATATTTCCTGTAAAGTCTTTTAATTTCCCTTATTATTCGTAACATTCTTTTTTCAAATTGGTATTATACAGCAACTTTACTTGTAGGTGCGTTCCAACGCATCCTACATTCTATTATCTCAATTAGGTAGACACCAATAAACCCAACTGTGTAACGAAATTTTTATGTAGCCAAAGCCCTCACTAATTATAGCCTACAACCCACAACCTACATACCACATACCACCTACAACCTACCACCTAACACCTAACACCTACCACCTAACACCTAACACCTACCACCTACCACCTATCACCTACCACCTATCACCTACCACCTAACCTCTACCCGACTGTGGGTCTAAGGCATCTCGCAAACCATCACCCACATAATTAATGGAAAGCACTGTCAAAAATATTGCCATTCCTGGAAAAATTACCATGTAGGGAGCAGTCTGAATATAATTTTGCGCATCATACAACATTCGCCCCCAAGTCGGCACATCCGGTGGAAAACCCAACCCCAAAAAACTCAAAGTAGACTCGGTAATAATTGCATTCCCCACTGCCAAAGTCGCAGCCACAATTACTGGCCCCAAGACATTAGGCAAAATATGAACCCAAATCAACCTTCGAGGGCGAGCTCCTACTGCTCGTGCCGCCATGACAAAATCTTTTTCCCGTACCGACAAAAAACCAGCCCGCACTAAACGCGCTACGGACATCCAATTTAAACCACCAACAACCAATACTATCAAAATAAAAATGCCTAATTCAGCTCCGGCGATCGCTCTCATTACATCCCGAAATAAATAGATAGTCAATAATAGCAAGGGTAACTGAGGCAAAGACAAAAACAAATCGGTAAAGCGCATCAACAAATTATCCAACAACCCCCCATAGAAACCAGCAACAGATCCAATAGTTGTACCCACCGAAATTGCTACTAACATCGCAGTCAGACCAACCGCAATTGAAATACGACCCCCCACTAAAATTCGAGCCAGTTGGTCTTGACCTAAATCATTTGTACCAAAAGGATGCTCCCAAGTGGGGGGTGCAGCAGAGTTACGAAAATCAATTTTGTCAATGGGTGTGGTGTAAATGAGGGGACCAAAAATCACGCTGACGACTATTACCGCGAGTACTACCGCCCCTAGTACGGCCATTTTGTCTTGGCGAAACCGATACCAAGCATTACCCCAGATACTACTGGGAGGGCGTTTTGTCGTGTTTGCTGAATTGGAGCTTAACATAAGGTGAAATTTGGGGTTTTATAAATAATATCAAATCGGCAAAAAAAAAGTCTTTCCGAAAATTTGAGCCTATGGATATTGGCTTTGTAGAATCAAATTAAAGTTCTGTAGGCACGCGATCGCTAATTTTTTTTAGCATCAGAGGCCGTGAAAAACTATGATTTTTTTGAGTGTTTATATGTTCTCCCAATATTGTTGATATATTTTAATAAAATAACAAAAAAAATACTTAGCATTCAGACTCAATTTCTCTAACAAATCTGACTTGCAAAAACAAGTAATAGGCGGAATATAATAATCACAATAATTATCCCAACTGTAGATAATTTTAAAGTACGTCTGGGTTTATTAACATCATAAATTCATCGATGAATTCCCCAGGCATGAAATAATAAAGCGTCTCCTGGATTCAGGAATATTTTTTGTTTTCCAGGTATATCATCATCTGTATTTGATTTCCCATTTTCTCCTTTTCTAATTCCATATTCTTCTAAACTATCTCACCTTTTTTTCGTCAGCGGGTACATATTCCAAATAATTATCTGGCAGAAAAGTTATTCCCAAATGTACGCCAGTATTATATTTGATTCTCTGTTTTTCCAGT
>JBARXI010000100.1:0-23124 GCA_049647275.1 Microcoleaceae cyanobacterium | reverse complement strand
GAGTAACTTAGAAGAATCTATAGTTTTAATTACCAGTACCGATGAAAAAAAGAAAAATGTTATTGGTACTGGATTTGCTTTTTATCGAGAGGATAATTATACTTATTTGCTAACCTGCGCCCATGTTATTGATGATGTGGGTGGTGAGGAAAATGTATTGGTAAATAATATTCCCGCAAAAGTTTTAGCAACAGGAGATATTCAGGGTTTCGATCTAGCAGTATTGCGAGTTGAAAATCTCAATAATATTCCACTTTTGCAGTTAATAAGTTTATCGGAAGCAGAAAATAGAAAATTTCGGATAGTAGGTCATTATCTCTATGGTGAAGAGAAAAAAATTATTCTGGAAACTGTTGATGGAACTTTGGGGAAAAAGCGTTTTGCCCGTCAAAATAATCGACGAGTTGCGGCTTGGAATTTGTCGATAAATGAAGGCGACCGCCTCCGTAAAGGTTATAGTGGCGCACCTGTTGTTGACTTGGAAACTGGTCATGTTTTGGGTGTAGCTACGAATATGGAGAAAGATGGAGCGGAGGGGTTAGCTATCTCCGTAGAAGCTTTGAAGAAAATTTGGCCTCAAATGCCTTCTGCTGTTTCTTATTTTTACCTAGAAAAATTTGATGTGATAACGGTAAACAGCGAAGGTGAAGAAATTAATCGTTGTTCGGATGAAGCAGTATTTTTTACTGAAGATTTGGGTAAAGGTGTGATGTTGGAAATGGTGTATATTCCTGGAGGTACTTTTATTATGGGTTCGCCAGAGAATGAAGCAGGAAGACATGATAATGAAAGTCCTCAACATAAGGTTACTCTCCAACCTTTTTTTATGAGTAAGTATCCTATTACTCAAAGTCAATATCAAGCCATTATGGGAAAAAATCCCTCTCACTTTAAAGGGGGAAACCGTCCAGTAGAATTTGTGTCATGGTACGATACGACAGAATTTTGTCAAAAGCTATCTCAGAAAACTGGGAAAAACTACAGACTGCCTAGTGAGAGTCAGTGGGAATATGCTTGTCGTGGAGGAACAACTACTCCCTTTTATTTTGGCGAAACTATAACGTCTGAGTTAGCTAACTACGACGGAAATTATCCTTATGGCAACGCCCCCAAAGGAAAATATCGAAAACAAACAACCGATGTGGGAAATTTTCCTCCTAATGCCTTTGGTTTATACGATATGTACGGGAATGTTTGGGAATGGTGTCAGGATGTTTTGCATCATAACTATGAAGGTGCGCCTACAGATGGTAGCGCTTGGGAAAGTGAGGCAGATACTGGGCGAATGCTCCGTGGCGGTTGCTGGCTCAACGATTTTAGGAATTGCCGGAGTGCCAGGCGTAGACTACTATGCGGACTTCCACGGCAACGTTAGGGGTTTTCGGATTGTCTCGTCTTCCTCGGTGGTTTCTGCCTTTCGTTCCTAGGATTCTTCCCTTTTGCTCTTCTTCTTTTTTATAAGTCTTCAATAGTTATCAGTCCACCTTCAGTAAACTGAATTACCAGTTCAGCTTCTTCTAACATCGCCGTTCCTAATAAAGGTCGTCTCCCAGTGTAACGCACCGTAAAATTTACAATGTTTCGGTGGGTTACGCTGACACTAACCCACCCTACGGTTGGCTGAATGAAATTAGAAGTTTGAACTCAGAAGTCAGAAGTTTTTATGAAGTTCTAGGTTTGAGGTTTTTGAAATAGGTAAATTCAGATATAATTTAGGAAAAAAATCACTATAAAGTTAGAAGTTTTCAGGTTGGGAAATCATTTGAGTAATCAACAAATTTCTATTCAGGAAAGAACAAAAAAGTTTGCAGTTAGAATAGTCAAAGCTTGTACCTGGTTAGAAGGCAAATCTAACGTTAGTAGAACTTTAGCGAATCAACTATTAAGGTCAAAAGCTTCTATATAACTTCATAAAAGTTTCTTAACTTCAAACTTCTGACTTCTGAATTCTGAACTTCATAAAAGTGAAGCCAAGTCTGCTCAATCTACAAAATATTTTATCAGTAAATATGAAATTGCTCTCAAAGAAGCAAGAGAAACAAAATACTGGCTAGAAGTTATAATAGAAATAATAGAAGCTGAAGTAGTATCTTTAGAAAAGTTCAAAAGTCTGATTCAAGAAATTGAATAAATTATTAAAATATTAGTCGCTGCTGTCAAAAAACTCAAAGAATAAACTTCTAACTTGATTAAAACTTCTGACTTCTGACTTCAAACTTCTGACTTCTACTAGCGGATACTATTTTGATAAAGCTGTTTAGTAACTTTCGCAACTTATTCATAACTTAATAAGATTGTTTCCATCAATAATTATGCTCCAAAAAAAGAATTTTTATCTAAATATTATCAGAACTTACCCAAAAGATGAAACTATACATTGTTTGTAGGGGTTAACACTTGTAGGGGTTAACGGCCGTTAACCCCTACGATATGTGGTAGTTATGCGTAAATCCTGTAAATATTATATTACTGGAAAATCATTTGATTTTTGATTTTAGTATTTTATGCCGATACGATCGCTTTGTGTTACAATAAAACTACATATAGAAATCTGTCCACATAGCCTTCTGCTGAAGCTGGAGGTACTAAAACTGTTCGCGGAAATAAAATGACATGATTGATAACACAAGCGATTTTATACAAACCATAATCAACCAAATTTACGAGGATGAGAAACGTTTATCTGACGGAGAACAGGTAAGTGATATTGCCCTGAAAATTCCTCGCATTGATAGTGGTGAGGATAAACGTTCGGGTTTAGGACATAAATTAGCCAGGCAACTTTTCCCGGCAAAAGATGAAGAACGAATCGGCAGTTATATTGCTTACGGGCGCTTACTTGCCAAATTGCGCAGAGCTTACAAATCCCAAGCTGCAGAGGCTAATACCAAGAATTCACAAGTCGATTGCTACCGACAAGCAAGAATGTTTGGTGCTCGCCATATATTCGAGCAACTCCTTTCCGCACCACTGTCGGATTCCATCCTCAATCCCCAACCCATGTCAGTAGAAGTGGCACCCTACGAGGAACTCGAACCCTTTTTTACTCACATGAAGAAGGGAAAACCAGCAAATCAACCATGCCAAGAGTTTATCCGTGGAGCTTATTACGACGATGGACGAATAGATATGTGCAAGCAGGTTGTTGGCAATCTTTATATCGGTAACTTAGTTGAGTCTATTTGGGAAAATCCTCATGTAGAGCATTTCCTATTGGGTAATAATGTTGTCGGAGATGAGGGTGCGAGAAAAATTGCTTCCCTCGCTAGCGATCGCTCCACACCGCAGATTAAAACTTACTATTTGGCAGGAAATTGTTTAACGGAGAAAGGGACAGCAGAACTTGCTAGTGCATTGGCAAGCGATCGCCATGCGGAATCTCTTTGGCTAAAACGCAATCCCCTGAAAGCTGGCGGTGTAGCTTGTATTGCGAAAATGCTGAAGCAAAATTCGAGCATTCAGACTTTGGATTTGGTGAATGTGGGGATGTTGGACGAAGGAGTAAAAGTTTTATTTGCAAGTCTGCGGAAAAATCATACTCTCCGAACGTTATATATTGATGCCAATGGAATTAGCGAGACTGGTGCTAGTTACATTGCCGATTATTTTGAATACATGAAGTCTGAAAACCGGAAAGGTCTGACTGGTTTGTTTATGGCAATTAATCGCTTGGGGGATGCAGGTGCACAGCGCATCGCAAATGCTGTGGCAGGTTATTCCCACTTGAGTCGATTGGATCTATCCTCGAATCGAATTCAGAATGCTGGTCTGAAAGTATTATTGGAAAAGTGCAATACTTTACCTGAGTTAGTTTATTTGGGTATTGGGTTGTATAAATCAACGGCAGATTTGGGAGAGTTGCCTAATTATTTTGACGGACCGGGTGCAGAGTTGATTGCAGATTTTATCGGCAGTAATAATAAGGTGCAAATTCTCGGTCTTCAAGATACAAATATTCGAGCAGGTGGTTATGAGATAATTGCTGATGCTTTAGAAAAAAATCATACCCTTTTAGATTTACAATACCAGCAATTCCGTTCCCAACTTCCCCAAGAATTAGAAGCTCGCATACATTCTCTTTTGGCAAGAAATATTCAGCAGCAACTGGGAATGTCGGTGCAGGAATTCCAAAACAGTCTCAAGCGGGAAATTAAGCATTCAGACCAAATTCGTTTCATCGACAGTATCTATCGCAATAATATGAAAGATTGTCACATCTGTGTTTAAAGTTGCTATCAATTCAGCAGGTCCAATTGGTTTAGGAACTTACCGTCTGTACGAACAAACATACTCAGTTTGCCGAATGGCACTTGAAATGGGGTACAGACATATAGATACTGCTACTCTCTACAAAAATGAGGCAGAGGTAGCGAGGGCGATCGCCGAATCTGGCATTCCGAGAGAGGAAATCTTTGTCACCTCGAAAATTCCTTTGAAAGCTATATTGTCTGGCCGTATCCGAGATGCAGCCAGACAGTCTTTAGAAAAATTAGAGGCGATCGATTTACTTCTCTTACACGCACCCGGTTCCGATCCGCTATCTGCTTGGCAAGTAATGTTGGAAATCAGAAACTGGGAGGGGATAAGTGATGTTGGTGTGAGTAACTTCAATATTCAGCATTTGCAACTGCTCAAGTATTCTCCTCCCAAATGGAATCAATTTGAAATTTCCCCATTCCTGCAACGCAGAGAACTTGTTAATTATTGTCATCGTCAGGGGATAAAAATTGTAGCTCATTCTCCTTTAGTTAAGGGGAAAAGGCTAGATACTCCCAAGTTAATTACTATTGCAAATAACTGTGGATGTACGCCAGCTCAACTACTTTTAGCTTGGTCTGTCAATAAAGGATTTGTGAGTATCCCACGCAGCTCAAAGCGAGAACATTTACAAGTAAATTTGGAAACTAAAGAAATTATGCTGCCGACAGAAGTCATTCAACAACTTAACGACTTTGAAGAAGGTTACGCAACCCATCCACAGCATTGCTAATGGTTCATTAGAGCCTGTGCGGTTGAAGAAATAATTAAAATATTAGTCACTGCTGTAAAAAAACTCAAAGAATAAACTTATGACTTCTGACTTGTAACTTCTGACTTCAAATAACTCTCTCCATATTACCACTAAAAGAGACCGCTACATTATATCCAATACGAATGCCAAATAATCTAGCTAGGGGATTTTTCTCATAGAGATAGTTTGCTGCTTCTAAACCATTTTTATTAACAGAATAATCCCCCGTTTCAATGTCAATAATCACCATTTTGCCTCTATTTTCTGGTATTTAAACAGAAGCACGGATACTATTTTGATAAAGCTGTTCAGCAACTTTTGCAACTTCTTCATAACTTAATAAGACTGTTTGCATCAATTTATGCTCAAAAAAAAGGATTGTTTATTTATAATAGCAGAAGAAAGTATTTATAGCATAGTGCCATGAACCAAATCACTATAGCAATCCTATTTTATTTGTGTATAAAAATCTTACCGCTTTTAGGGAACAGGGAACAGGGAACAGGGAACAGGGAACAGGCGGGAGTTCCAGCTTTTTTATCTACTTTTTGATTTGTTACAACCTATTTAGGATTGCTATATAAAACTATCAACAAAAAACCTCACTAGAGAAAATTATAGAATCAAAAATTGCTGAATGGTTGCAGGAATCTAAAACTGACTTTAATCTAGCAGCTAATTATGTATTAACTATGATATTCATAAATACATAACCTCACTTTAATTAAATTAAATCAATATTGTTTTGAGTAAAATCGAGCATCTCTTCAGCTTCATTAATAATCTCTTGAGCCTGTTCTATTGTAATATTAGGATTAAGATTATAATCTGCTTCTGTGCGTTTTTCTTGAGCATTAATTAAATAGCGATGATATTCTACAGGTAAACGTTTTGTCCTAGCAAATTCTCGGCCAAAAGCAGAGATAACAGCAGAATGACTGGAAAATGTTAATCCTTCTCCTAATAAAAAAGCTTCAGCAATATAAAACATACTATAGTAAGCCCTCGCAGCAGCAAAAGCAGCTAAGTTATTATCAACTAAAAGTTGAGCAGCTTGTAAGCTATCCCTAGCTTTTTGTAATAATTGTTGTTGTTCAATGTTCACAGGAAAATACCTTCTTGATGAATATTCAATAATAAGGGACTTTTCTCTTGTTGAAATTGAGATTCACTCACATAAACACAACTTACTAACACCCCATATTCGATACATATATCGGAAATAAACTCAAGAATTTTTTGATGCCTATTATCCAGAGCAGTCTTTTCTTTTAAAACTACTAAAACATCAATATCTGAGTCAGGTTTCGCGTCTCCCCTTGCTTGAGAACCAAATAAAACTAAATTAATTAAATTATCTTGATAAATTTGTTGAAATCCCTGCTTCAACCTAGTCATAATTTCTGCTAATTTTTGATGTTTTCCTGAATTTTCAACTGTACATAAAGGAATATTTATCATTTCAGATTATAACTCCCTTCTTTCAATATTTTACCCGTCAATTCTACTACTCAAAGGTAAATTTCCTGAATGTTGTCTAACAGTTTCTTTTTATGTTACACTGTCATATTATCATTTAATTCTCAAATATACCCATTCCTACAAAGGAGCTTTTGGTTTATAGTTTCAACTAACTAACAATAGAAGAAATGAGCAATAAAAAACTCCTAGAAAGAATCACTATCAACTTACTGCTATAATGCTAATCAGTTGTTGTCCCGATTAACAAATGCACGTCATTAGCTATCGACGTTTAAGGGAATATGCTTGCAACCATAACGATTGCAATAATCCTTTGGATAACTGGTATAAAGTTGCCAGCAAGGCTAGTTGGTCAAATTTGATTGAGGTGCAATCTGTTTTTCCCACAGCTGAGGCTGTTGGTAATTTTACAGTCTTTAATATTAAGGGTAATAAATATCGCTTAATTGTGAGCATAGATTACCAACGGCAATTAATTTACATTAAATATATTCTTACTCATGCAGAATACGATAAGGAGTCTTGGAAAAATGACCCTTACTTTTAGCTCGCAAAAATATAGCGATTTATTAGTAAAATACCAGCCGAAGCCAATTAAAACAGAGGATGAAAACGAACGAATGCTGGCTGTTGTAGAGGAGTTGATGCACATTCATAGCACTCCAGAAGAGGAGGCTCTCTATGAGTTATTGATTGTTTTAATTGAAAAATTTGAGAGCGATTTTTATCATCCTGGTGCGACATCGACACCTCATTCGATGTTACTGTTTTTGATGGAACAGCAGAATGTACAACCAGAAGATTTGGTAGAGGTTGTTGGTTCGTCGGATGTTGTGCTTGAGTTGCTTAATGGTAAGGGTGAAATTAGCGATGAGTTGGCTGAAACTTTGGGGAATTTTTTTAAGGTTGATTCTAGTTTGTTTGGGCGATCATAGGGGTATGGGGTAAATCTCACAGGGTGACAAGCTAGCTATAAAGCAGACATAGAGGTAGTTTAAGAATATAAATAGAATAATACTTCAAGTAAAAAAGAAGATTTATTGAGAATGAGGTGGAGTGTCAACGTGCTAAACGCGTTGATACTCCACCTCCCACCTTGAATTGATTATTTATTCAAAAAAAACACTTTCAAACCAGTTAAGTAGGTTGGGTTGAGGTTCCTCAACCCCACATTTTCATCTGTTTTGTTGGGTTTATCCTACGGATAAGCTCCGCTAACACTTTGTTCTACCCAACCTACAATTATCTTGCTACTTAAGAAGTACGGAACCGCGCCAACTCTTCCCCAGTCTTAGCATCATGGGCGTGAACGGTACACACCAAACAAGAATCAAAAGACCGAGCCACATGACCAACCTCCACAGGATCGCTGACATCAGCGATGGGAATACCAACCAAAGCCTCCTCAATAGGTCCGCGCACACCTTCGCTATCACGGGGCCCGACATTCCAAGTAGTCGGAGCAATAACTTGATAATTCTTAATCTTACCACCTTCTATTTCCACCCAATGACAGAGGGAACCGCGACTAGCATTAGTGGCACCCCAACCCCTGCCATCTTTTTCGACAGGCTTAATATACCAAGGGTCGCGCAGTTTAAACTCCCGCAGACAATGTTCTGTTTGACGGTACAGTTTAGTTAGTTCGTGCATCCTGGCAAAGACGCGCAAATGTACGCTCGGTCCGCCCATTTTCTTATACATATCCAAGACTAAACCATCTTTTTGTTGCCAACTTTCACCATGACTACCACCTGCCACCAATTCCCGCGCTAAAGCACCAACTTCCATCCGACCGAAATCTTGGTGAGATACCGCAGTTGACCAAGAATAAGCACCATCAAAGTCAATATCATTATTCGCAACAGGTACGGTAGTGCGGTCAAAAGGATGTATATCCCCATCGCCCTCGTTATACCAAGCACGGCTAGTATTTTCCCGCGTAAAAGTATGTTCCATCAATTGATGAGTATCTGTAGCGCTATCGTATACGCCACTTTTCATAATTAGAGCAGCATTCCGACTTTCAATAGTGGGGCGTTGATATTTGTCTTCATTGGGCAAGTATCCCCAACTCATATATTTATCTACACCTGCACCATATTTATCCAAACCAATATTCAGACCCATCCGCCAATAGAAACCAAGGTCTGAACTGGCGTGCTTAGGATTTTCATCAAGCCATTCCATGAAATCTTCATAAGTTTGGATTTGTTCAAAGCGTTCAATGGAACAACCTAACCATATTGGCTCTAACCAGTTGGTGCGGTAATATTCCAACATTGCCCAGGCGCGGGTAACATCGGTGAGAGTGGGGGCGCACATTACACCACCGGGAACCATGAAACTAGAGTGAGGCCATTGACCGCCGAATAGGGCATATATTTCTACAGGTTTGGATGCAACGGTAATACCTGGTTCGTAGGATGTACCTGTAAAAGCGGTGAAACGTTTACAAGCTTCTTCATAGAATGGGCTATTTTGGTATTTTTTGTTGGTCAGATCAACCGCGTATAAACCGTAAAAGTAGCGCGGATGACTTTGGAGAGTTTCAACCAGTTGACCGAGGTTACGAGCAAGGATAGCGTTACGGGGTACTTCTGTTTGCCAAGCTGTATCTAATGCCCAGGATGCGCAGCTCAGGTGAGAAGCGCCACAAATACCACATATTCTGGGAGTGACGATGAGACCAGCTTTAGGGTCTTTGCCTTTGAGGATGACTTCAAAACCCCGAAACATTTGAGCTTGAGTCCAAGCATTGGTTACTTGTCCGTCTTGAATGTCAACTCTTACATCTAGGTCGCCTTCGACGCGCCCCACGGGAGAAATATCTAATGTTTGTACTTTAGTTTGAACCATTTTTTTCTTAAACTCCTAATTAATATTCTGTAGTTGTAGGTTGGGTTAAGCGGCAGCGCAACCCAACAATAAAAGGTAGGCGTAATTATAATGTCTGAAGCAAGGAGAAAAGATATTGGCACAGTATTCCTTACCATGACGGAGCAGATTAAATTAATTTCTGCTCATTTTTTATCTCTTTGGTTTATCCTGTGGATAAGCTGCGCTAACATTTCTCAACTCAACCTAAAACCTAACACCTAACACCTACCACCTAATTAAACTGTAAAGAAATCTTCTTCTGCCCAAGCGGGAGTTGAGTCTTTAGCAACGATACTTAGCAAAGCATAATCTTTACGGTTGACTCCCGT
The DNA here is from genome assembly GCA_049647275.1 of Microcoleaceae cyanobacterium. Taxonomy (GTDB): domain Bacteria; phylum Cyanobacteriota; class Cyanobacteriia; order Cyanobacteriales; family Microcoleaceae; genus JASJEE01. The sequence goes on along the minus strand of JBARXI010000100.1, from coordinate 13,422 downwards.
AGGTAACTCTTTGGGAACTCCCATTACTGTTTGAGTCTTGAATACTGTTCCCGGTACAAGGTCATGGAATGGAAATTCTGGCTCTGTGCAACCTAAACATGGCATTCCCGCGCGAGTCTTGGAGGAAACTCGGTTCCACAAAATGCGGTTACAGGAAGAGTGAGTCATGGGTCCGCGACAACCCAAGTCATAGAATAGACATCCTTGACGCTGCCCAAAATCTGAAGTTGAAGCTTTATAAGCAAAGTGAATGTTGCGAGTACAGCCTGTTTGAGTAAAGCTTTTGAAGAATGTTTCTGGGCGCTGAAATTCGTCTAAGGTAATATCATTAAGTCTGCCAGTAGCCACAGCTACTAATATTTGGGAAATCCAATCTGGGTGTGCCGGGCAACCAGGAATATTAATCACTGGATATCCGGCTTGACTTTTGAAGTCTTCTCCTAAAAATCCGCCTTTTTTCCGTTTGAGAAATTGCAAACCTTCAGATTCACTGGGGTTTGGTGACATTGCCGGAATACCACCATAAGTAGCGCAGTCTCCCACCGCCACTACAAAACCTGAAACTTCTGCTAGGTCTTTCACCCAATCTTTCATCGGGCGATCGGCAAAACGGTTCCATTCTCCCGTACCAGATGGAGCGTTAATTATTGTTCCTTCGTATACTAAAATATCTAATTTTATATTTCCAGAAATACAGTCTCGTAATAATTGTTGGACATCTGTACCAAGTTCAAATCCTAGAGAAGGATGCCAGAGTATATTAATACCGAAGTCTGTGATGAGGTCACAAATATTTGGTTCTTCTGCATTGAGAAATGATATAGTATTGCCCGAACAGGCTCCGCCTTGGAGCCACAGTAGATTTATCATTTAATCCCCAATTCTCCTCTTTTTTATCTGAGGTTGAGATGGGATTCACGATGATATTTCTCGCACCCTGCTTCAACCTTTATGGAATTATAAAGGATAAATAATAGTGACTTTGTATTTATTTACAAAATTTTTTATTATTGATTAATTGTTGGTTTTGTTACTATTCTTTTAGTTGCTTTTGCTACTTTTTTAGATTTTGTTTGTACTTGATGAATCTTTCAATAATTGATAATTGATAATTACCTCTTCCTTTTAGGGAGAGGATTGAATAAAAGGAAAATTTTTTCTTCTCTTGGTCGATTGGACAAAAGCGAGGAGACCTCGCCATCCCATCCTACGGAATGCTGCGCAAACGACCGCTTGTTTCTCTTTGCTCATGAGAGGCTTTTTACCTTAATTATTCGGTAAAAAAAAACTCAATAAATATGATTTTTTGTTGAAATATGATTGCTTGCTGGATGTTTAATTTTTTTATGATTGTTTATTTGTTGATGACTTTATTCGGACTTACGCAGTACCAGGTATTTCCGTCAGTTTTTTGTGCCTCATGCGTAAGTCCTGTTTATATTAAAATTCATATCAAGCTTGATAAATATTTTTTCAAACTGCTGTATTAGTAGATACAATTTAACTAAAAAGAATTTAAAGGAATTATCAATAATGGCTGCTAAGAAAATTTTGATGCTAGTGGGGGACTATGTGGAAGACTACGAAGTAATGGTACCATTTCAAGCACTGCAAATGGTTGGCCATACTGTACACGCAGTTTGCCCCGACAAAACTTCTGGTCAAACTATCAAAACTGCTGTCCATGACTTTGAAGGAGACCAAACCTATAGTGAAAAGCCTGGGCATAACTTCATCTTAAATGCTACTTTTGATGATATTAGCCCTACTGACTATGATGCTTTAGTTATTCCTGGTGGGCGTGCCCCCGAATATATTCGCCTCAATGACAAAGTGCTGAAAATATGTCGTCACTTTGCTGAGAATAATAAAGCGATCGCTTCTATCTGTCATGGTTTACAGGTGCTTGCTGCTGCTGGGGTTTTAGAGGGTAAACGTTGCACTGCTTATCCAGCTTGTAGCCCTGATGTTTTGAGGTCTGGTGGTAAATATGTAGAAGTTCCTCCAGACCAAGCAGTGGTGGATGGTAATTTAGTTACGGCTCCTGCTTGGCCAGCTCATCCCCAATGGTTGGCAGAATTTTTGAAAGTTCTGGGAACGAAAATAGAACATCAAGAAATGGCAAGTATTTAGGATTTGCTGAAAAAGTGTTTTGGTGAGGTTTAGGAGTCAGAAGTCAGAATAATCAAGACTTGATTAAAAGTGCATGAGTTTTATTAAGACTTCGCCCTTAAGAGCAGGGTTTAAAATGAAGGCTATAACATGGAAAATATTGACTTTTAATAGTCTTAAAACCATTTGTCTAAAAATATTCTAGATTGATTCGGCAAGCCATATAGCGTTTTTCATATTAATGAGGTACAGTATTTTTCTCTTTTCCCAATTTTCTGTTTCCTAAAATCTCAAACTGGTGTATCTCACCAAGAGCGAGAATTGCTATATTTAACAGTTATTTTTCCAAAAATGTTGTAGAGAAAGAGTTTTTGCGGCTTTAGGCTAGAAACTAAACTAGGTATTTTTCACTCTAAGCACCATCCTAATTAAATCTATTTTCATTAATTGATAATGGATAATGAATAATGGATAATTACCTCTGGTTAAAACCGAGAGGATTGAATATGGGGAAATCTCTTGCGAACTTTTTTCTCCTTGCTCATGAGAGGCTTTAAACCGAATGGATTAATTATCAATTATCTATTGGTAATACTCAATCAGGCGATCGATAATATCTTTATTACCGAATAATCAAGGTTTAAAGTCTCTTTTTTCAAGAATAAATGAAAAAAAATTCTTTTCACCAATTATCTTCTTTTAATGAGAGGTAATTATTAATTGTTAATTATTAGCGTTCGCTCCCTCAACAACTTTTTATTCACCACAACTACCACAGTCTGGGCTACAATCTAATCCACAACTATCACAATCTAATTCTGGAAAAACACAATCATTACACTCCAGCATTTCAAGGTAGCAGCAATCAATATTTTGTATAGCTCGACTACAATTTAATCTCTGCTTAGAAGTATCTTTTACTTTTACTTTACGAGCTGGATTTTTTTGTGATTTTTCTGATTTTTCTGAATTACTAATTGCCTTTAGTTTGATAATTTGATGAGCTTTTTTACAAGCTGTAAATCTGTGATTAGCCACTTTAATCGCTCTTGATAAATCTTGTTCTATAAACATACGCTTTATGTACTCAGAACAAGATTCACCATCATACAAAACCCTATGAGCACAAGAAAATCCTTTTCTCGGCGAAATATATTTTTGATACCCACTAATTAAAGTAACAGCAATTTTTTCATAGTGCAATATTTTACTCATATAGGATTTCTCATTCAGATAAGGTACATGATTATTTTCTCATAGTCTGCTATTAGTAAGAGGTAAACTACAAAGCAACAAACTATTATGAATGACTCTCCGATGTCTGTTTCCTATTACCTCAAAACCAATTTTGTTACTTGATCCAATTGAGAAAGGCTATATAGCAATCACCGAATCAGATGTGAGAATTTTACTATTCCCTAAAAGTAGAGAATATAGTGGTTTTCATATTGATTAAAATACAGTTTTTTCTTTCTTCTCTGTTGCCTGTTGCCTATTGCCTAAAAAGCTACAATGTCTCACAAATGATTTAGGATTGCTATATCTGTTGTATTTTTATGTTATTTTACACTATTTTTCCAGAATTTATACAAAAACTTTAACTACCTCCGGAGGCAAGAGGCAGCATTCCGTAGGAAAAAGCAGAGCTTTTCGTAGGGTGGGATGGCGCTCCTCGCCATATCCAATCGACCAAGAAAAGAAAAAATTTTCCTTTTAGTCAATCCTCTTCTTTTCAAAGAGAGGTAATTGTTAATTATTAATTGTTAATTGTTAATTATTGAACACCTTAACATATAAAAAAACTCAAAATAGGAAATTATTTCTTATTTCAGAGCGGCTTCGACAAATATCAAACGGTCATTTCCCCAATACATATTATCCCCAATAAAAAATGTTGGAACTCCAAATACCCCACGTTTAGCAGCAGCTTCTGCTTCTGTATCTATTACTTGAAGTATTGTAGGGTCGTTAATCCCCGTAATAATAGTTTCACTATTTATCCCGATTCCTTGAGCAATTTTCCCCAAAACTTCAGGATCAGAAATATCTAGATCGTTAATGTAATAAGCCTTCATTACAGCCTCAATAAAATCTATTAATTTTCCTTCTTTTTTCGCAACTATACTAGCAGCACTAGCGGGGCGGTTATCTATAGGAAATCGGGAAGGAATATTTAAAGGTACGTTGTAATATTTCCGCCAATCCTCGATATCTTTAATCAGATATTTCAGCTTAATTGGTATTGTTCCAGGGCCTGGGTTATCTATTCGTTGCCAGAGTTTTTTCAAGTCAATTAAATGATAGTTGACATTGCATTTAGTTCGTTCGACTAAAGCAGGTATTTGAGATTGAGCTAAATAAGCAAAAGGACTGCTAAAGCTGTAGTAAATATCTAGAGTTTTGCTCATATTTTTTGACAAGTTTGTAGTTACTAAAGTGCTGTTTTTCTAATTCTATAAATACCTGTAGTTATAAAATAACTGTTTTGGTGATCGCTTACCCACAATTTGATTTGAAAGCTAATAAATAAACAGAGCTTACCGAATAATTAAGGTATAAAGCCTCTCCTTTAAAGAGGGAAAGCGGTCGCGCATGCTGGCCCATAACTACCCTCTTTCCTAGCGCAAAACGCCGACATGTTTGGGGAGCATGACAAACGGAAAAAGCGGAGCGGCTCTGCATTCTTCGGGTTTCCTTTCGGTCCGGGACGCTCCGCGTTTTGCTCCGCAACATGTACTTCGGAGCTAGGCGCAAGCGCAAAACGCTTTTGTCTAATCGACCAAGAGACAAGAAAAATTTTTTCTTTTAGTTAATCCTATCCCTTTTAAGGAGAGGTAATTATTAATTATTAATTGTTGAAATATTTATCTGTTTCAAAAACTAATTGAATAAGAATTTAGGTAGGGGAGCAGTCGGTAGGGCGACGTACAGAAGATTTGGGTTGGTGGGATTTAAGCCCACCAACCCAATTTGCACTGATCATAACCCGCGTGGGTATTAAACCCATAAGGAAAAAGATAAATAACATTTTTCTGCTCCTCCTAATCCACTAATAAAAGATAGGAAAAAAGAAAAAAGAAAAGATAAATTGAATTATAGATAAAAATTTTGAAACTTTTACTCCTGTTACCTCATACTACGGATATTATCTACAAAAACGCGCTCAGGATGACTATACTTTTGAGGAAAAACATAACTTTTGAGAAAAAACATAATAATTGTTTGCTTGTAGAATTTTAATTTCCATTTTTAATTTTGACTTAGGGAATAGCAAAAAATAAATTATCCAATTCTTGGACTTCCCTTACTCCCTACTCCCACTTCCGGTACTCACTTATAGCAAAGAGTTAAGTTAGTTAAGTACCTAAACAAAATTAATTACCTTCTCTGATTATATGTAATTCTTACAGGATAAGCAATTCAGCTTCGCTAAATGTGTAATTAATTTTGTGTACCTGCTTAGGACTAACCACTAATAATGAACCGAATCTGGGGAAATGTTTTTCTCTTTGTTTCCTGCTATAGTATCGAAGTATTAAGGTCTGTTGCAATTTCTTCACATATCCTCAGAAAATTAACCACAACACCCAAGTCCGTGATAACATCCCAACTTGTAAGTATATAGAAAAAGATTAGGAGAAAACCTTTGACATTAAGGGTTGCTGTTGTTGGTTCTGGCCCAGCAGGTTCATCTGCTGCTGAGACTTTAGTAAAAGCAGGCATTGAAACTTATTTATTTGAACGCAAACTCGACAATGCTAAACCTTGCGGTGGAGCTATTCCCCTGTGCATGGTAAGCGAATTTGACCTGCCACCAGAAATTATCGATCGCCGCGTTAGAAAGATGAAAATGATTTCTCCCTCTAATGTTGAGGTGGATATCCATATAGAAAAAGAAGATGAATATATCGGTATGTGCCGTAGGGAAGTTTTAGATGGCTTCCTCCGAGACCGGGCAGCTTCTTTGGGAGCTAACCTGATAAATGGCACGGTTTATAAACTTGATATTCCTATTAATGATAGAGACCCCTATACTATCCACTACTCTGACCACTCCGAAGGTGGTATGCAAGGGATAGCTAAAACTCTGAAAGTAGATATGGTAATAGGGGCAGATGGGGCCAATTCCCGTGTGGCCAAGGCCATTGACGCCGGAGATTATAATTATGCGATCGCCTTCCAAGAGCGCATCCGTCTCCCAGACCATCTAATGGCTTACTACAACGACTTAGCAGAGATGTATGTGGGTGATGATGTCTCGCCAGATTTCTATGCTTGGGTATTCCCTAAATATGACCACGTTGCTGTGGGTACTGGCACGATGAAAGTCAACCAGGCTAAAATTAAACACCTACAAGCAGGTATTCGGGCCCGTGCTGCTAAACGCCTCGAAGGTGGAGAAATTATTAGAGTAGAAGCTCACCCCATTCCAGAACATCCTCGCCCTCGTCGGGTTCGCGGTCGGGTGGCTTTGGTGGGAGATGCTGCTGGTACTGTTACTAAGTCTTCTGGTGAAGGTATATATTTTGCTGCTAAGTCGGCTAGGATGTGTGCTGAGACTATTGTGGAGACTTCTAATAATGGTGCTTCTATCCCCACTGAAGCAGATTTGAAGCTTTATTTGAAGCGCTGGGATAAAAAATATGGTATGACTTACAAGGTGTTGGACATTTTGCAAAGAGTGTTCTATCGTTCTGATGCTACTCGCGAGGCTTTTGTGGAAATGTGTGCTGACCGGGATGTACAGAAAATGACTTTTGATAGTTATTTGTACAAAACTGTTGTGCCTGCTAATCCTTTGATTCAAATGAAGATTACTGCTAAGACTATTGGTAGTCTGCTCAGAGGTCATGCTTTAGCACCTTAATTTCCGGTGTTGCATAATGACGAATTATTTTTGATTTTGGATTGTTGATTTTGGATGGGGGAATTGCTAGAATGATTATTTAGTCTGGTTTTTTTCTCATCCAAAGTCCGGACTAATTTTTGACAGTATCATTCCATCTATAATGTGCAACCCCTAATTTCCTCTCATGGTAGGGGCAATTTGGCTGCTGAATGCGGGGCAAATATAAGTTGCCCCCACAGCTTGAAGCTTAGTTTGGCAGATTTCTATTCTAAGTGACTGCTTGGCAAACCTTCTAAGTGTTAAGGGACAACTTTCGGTACGCAATAGGTGTATTTTAAGGTTTGGTAAGTGAGCGTAGAACGGGTATGTCGATGGTGATTTAGGTAAAGACACTAGATATAGTAACTAAAAACTATAACGTCTTAGATATATAGTGTTTAAAACTAAAAAATACCTAAGTCCTTACGCAAAAGGTGTGCTTTAAGGTTTGGGTAAGTGAGCGTAGAACGGGTATGTCGATGGTGATTTAGGTAAAGACACTAGATATAGTAACCAAAAACTATAACGTCTTAGATATATAATGTTTAAAACTAAAAAATGCCTAAGTCCTGTTAATTTCAAAAGTTGATTAAGTTAATATTAAAATTATGGGGAATATTCCTGTAGGATTTTAATATTACTTACACTCTAACTTTTAAATTCTTATACTAGGAAAAGTATGGGGCTGTGGCTCAGATGGATAGAGCAAGCGCCTCCTGAAGTATCGGGCACCGTGTGAGGAAACTCCGTGAGTGAATGTGGTCAAACTCAAGGAAGCCTAAGTCTGCAAGCTGGATATGGTAATCTTGAGCCAAGCTTTACCTAATTTATTGGTAAAGAAGGTGCAGAGACTGGCTTTAAGGAGCAATAAAATACTCTTTAAACATACGGCCACCACCTAAAGGCGATCGGCATAAGGTGAAGGGATAGTCCAGAGAGTGGGGAAACTCACACAAATCAGAAGCGCTAGGTCGCCGGTTCGAATCCGGCCAGTCCCGTTTTTAAGTCAAAAGTTAGAAGCAAGTGTGTAATTGGTCGGTCTCTTTTCCTCCGGAAATGCTGGGCAAACAGAATGTTTGACAGACTTTATTACAGCTCAATTGTCAAAAGTTACTTTTGCCTCAGAGACTTCCAACTAAAAAAAATATCCCATTGCACTGAATTGAGAAGAGCACCGGAGCACCGAAGCTGGGGGAGTCCAAGAATTGGATAATTTATTTTTTGCTATTCCCTAAAGTATAGATTTAGAGGCTTTTAATCATTTTTCTGACTGTAAATTAATTTTTACAGCAGATTTAAAGTTAATGAAGTAAAGAAATTAGGTGTAAAAGCTCGGTAACTTGGTACAGAGGGTTGATTAGTCCGGAGAGTACATAATATTTGGTGAAGATTTGATTGAAGCTGTTCCCATCTGTAACACTACAGATGGTTTTTTTATTATAAAGATATGGTGTTGAGGATAGTTTCAACTAAGCAATTATACAAAGGTTTAAAGATTTCCCGATTTTTCTGGTTTTTGCTAGGATTTCTGGTTAGTTTTTCGATTGGTTATCAGCATTTTGCAGGTAGTATTGAATCGCCTCAAGCTTTATTGGTACTTGGTGGGGCGATAGAAAGAGAAGCCTTTGCTGCAGAGTTTGCTCGCCAACATCCTAATCTAAATATTTGGGTCTCTTCTGGTACTAACCCAGAATATGCTGAGTGGTTATTTTCTGAGGCTGGCATATCACAGACTCGCTTAAATTTAGATTATGATGCAGTGGATACTGTGACTAATTTCACTACCATTGTGGACAAATTAAAGTCTCAGGGTATTACAAGTGTTTATCTGATTACTTCTGATGACCATATGCGTCGCGCTAGAGTAATTGGGGAGATTGTTTTGGGCAGTCGGGGCATTAGTTTAAAGCCCCTACCTGTTCCTTCTGGGCGATCGCCTGAACCGATTGAAAAAGCTATTCGGGATGGTGCTAGAGCGATTCTGTGGTTAACTACTGGTTATACTGGTGCAGATTTGGTCGATCAATTTTCTTCTTGAGTAGCAGCAGATTCTTGTACCAATACAAATGGCTGTACTATCAAAGCATTAAATTTTTTTGTATCATTACTATTCCAAATAGATAACTGTTCGGCTGAGGGCTTATAAATAAGTTCTCGGCTAATCCAGTCTTGTACAGAAGATGTCCGATCCGAAGCGATCGCTACTCCCACGTCCAGCAAATCTAATTCTTGGTCTATGATTACTACAGCGTCACGTTTGACATGAGGTATTAGCCAATTCCATTCAGCTACATCTAAGTTTTCTGCCAACTGTTCTCTAATATCTTGCATTGTCTTTAATTAACTAATTTCTCAACGTCCTAAATCGTGCATTTTGTTTATTATATCGGCACATTTTTGGCTGACAATTTCCAACTCTTTTTTATTTGTGGATTCAGGCGATGGTATTATTTCTCCAATCCTCACAGTAATAGGAACAGGATTAGCTATTATACCCTGACGCTCCACTGCATGAGTGCCCCAAACCGATACTGGCAATAATGGTACTTTTGCCTTTGCAGCAATTAAGGCTGCCCCCAATTTTGGTTCTGTAATTTTACCATCAGGAGTCCGAGTTCCTTGCAGAAATATACCTGTTGCCCATCCCTCTGCTAAAGAATTTAGGGCCGAACGAATCGCACTCCGATCTGCCGAGCCCCTTTTGACCGGGTAAGCACCGTATAGGGAGATAAATTGTTTTAAAAAGGGCACTTCAAATAATTCTTCTTTTGCCATATAAGCGACGGGTCTTCCCATACAGACGGATACAATGGGTGGGTCTAAATCGCTGGCATGATTACTAACTATGACTAATGGCCCCTCTAGTGGGACATTTTCTGCACCATAGACGCGAGACCGAAAATAAAAACGGAGGATAGGAACTATTAATGACCACTTTAATAAGCGGTAGAGAATTAAACTTTCTACAGGTTCACGATTTTTAGTCACAGGATATTATTTGAGTTTTATTTAAAATATTTTACAGTCTAGCCTATCAAGTTTTTTGAGTTTCAAATTATTATTGTACTATGAAGGTTTTAGGTTGGATTTCAAGTTCAGTTAATTAATTATAGATTACTAAATACCTAGCAGACGTTGGCGGGAATAAAGCTACCATATAATTAACTTGTTACCGAAAAAGACATTTGCTGGAAAGTATATAAGTCTTTTATAAAATCCTTGTAGATACATTTGCTTATTCTCGTGAATAAATTATGAATTTTTGTGAATATCAACAAGGTGTTGATTATGTAATAGCTATGGCAACTAATAGTCAATTAAAGTTACGAGCTGCCGATGTAATTGCCAAAGCAATCAATGATTATGAACAAAGACTTGAACCTGTAATTGAATTAATGGATAGTCTTTTTTCTAAGAATGAAGACCTAGAAATAGTAGGAAAAATAGTCCACAATTCAACTTGGTTTCGCTCTTTATATTATCAAACTGAGAAGTCATGGAGCCACCAAAGAAGAGTTGTGACGAAAGTTTGTTATGGTAGTGAAGGGTTAAAAATGCGTCATGTTGTCACCTCTTTACCTGTTGCCAAAATCATTCCATCTTTACTTTATACAACTCAATATTGTCCAAGAGGCGAGATGGAAAATCGGATTAAAGAACAACAATTAGATTTATTTGCCGACCGTACTTCAACACAAAGCTTTGAGAGTAATCAATTAAGGCTTTGGTTATCTTCCATGGCTTATGTTTTAATGCAAGCTTTTCGACAAAATTGTTTAAAGAAAACATCTTTTTCCCAAGCTACAGTCGGAACAATTCGTCTAATTTTTATGAAATTGGGAGCCAGAATTACTGTTAGTTGTAGAAGGATTTTAATTGCAATTTCCAGTTCTTGTCCCTATCAAGATATTTTATGTATCGCTTACTCTCGAATTCAAGCTTTTCCTGATACTGGATGATTTTCAGACTTTTAAATATCACAAAAAAATAATGTTCATAGTATGAAACATGACGGCTCAAACAAGTCAGTCTATTTTGAGATAAAAAATTTTATTTATTGACTTAATTTTATCTTAGTAATTACTCAATTTTTAGCTAAATTATTCATATTATCCCTCATCAAACTCGGATTTTTCTCTTATTTAAAAAATTAATCCAATTTTAGTGGTATTCAACAGTACATCAAATCAATTTGTGAGAAATGCGGGGAAAGTCAGAAGTTAAAATTAGTGGGAGATTGTTACTCACCACTAATTTTCAACCGCTAAAATGAAATTTATAGCGGGGGTCTTAAACCCTATTTCTCCGTCTAGAAATAGAGATTTTATTACCGAAAATTATCACGGGAAAAAACTTCTGACTTCTAAGTTCGTATTTCTGAGTTTCCGTGCCTCCTGCGGAGGAGCTACGCTAATGTCATGCTGCACAAAGGAGCGCAGCGATAAAGTAGGGGGAATTCAAAAATTGGATAATTTATTTTTTGCTATTCCCTTACCCCGACGCATGGTCATTTCATTCTAGATTTTGGCAATGAATTTATTTACTTTCAGCAAGCGAAAGATAAAATTCCTAAAGCTTAAAATAACGTAGTTTCGTAAATACAGAAAATGGCACAGTTTAGAATGAAATAGCCCTGACCCCGAAGTCTGCTAGGCAAAATTAATTACTTAATTTTATTCGCTATGATTTTTACAACATAGGTTTTTTAGCTTTAGAGTATGTATCATTAATTTTTTATTACTACTTATCAAACTCACTAATTCTTTTCTCTTATAACCAAACTTTCTATCAGTTAAATAGTACATCACTACCCTTTATTCTGCATCTTGCTTTTCTGTAAATATTATCTATGAGTTGTAGGGTAGGCAATGGCTATAAGTTTCTTTGTATAAAGGTTTTAGCTTTCTGCACGCATTGCCCACATTATGCGTTTATTTATGCCGACCTACTTACATCACTACCCTTTATTCTGCATCTTGCTTGTCTGTAAATATTATCTATGAGTATTTAAGAGAATTTGATTTTATATTTGCCGCTCAAATATCTCATTAATAATATCGGAGCGTTTGCCAGCAAAAATTGTCTGAAAATCAAGAAATTAAAAATGTAAAAGTATTCCAGAGAGCGACAACAATATAATTCTGAATTATCATTAGTCGAGCGACATAAAATCTGCTTGTTGTACAATTTGCTGACCTTGGTTTGACAAAGCCAATTCAAGAAAATTCTTGACTGCTAAACTTGTTTGGTTTGGCACTGCTAAAAATATATTACGACTCAAAACATAATTCCCATTATTAATCGCAGTTTTATCAATAGGTGAAACTTCGTTAATAGCGACAATTCTTACTGTTGTTTGGTTTTTGGCTTGAGTAACTGTTGTGTAGCTAATTCCATTATTATTTAATTCTCGTAAAATTGGGGTTGTGACATCTCTTTCATAAGTAATGAAATTAGAACTATCTGGGGCAAAAGAGTCTCCTAATAAGACAACATCTTGGAATAAATCATAAGTGCCACTGTTAGGAGAGCGATTAAGAACTTTGATTGGTAAATCGGGACCTCCAACTTCTGACCAGTTGCTAATTTTTCCCTGATAAATATCTTTAAGTTGTTCTAATGTTAAACCTCCTTTGTAGGGGTTTTCTATTCCTACTACTATTGCTAAATTATCTTGAGCAATCGGAATTATTTTGATTCCGGCTTGAGCTTCTTCTGGTTGTAGTGGGCGAGATATTGCTGCTATTTGTACGGTATTTGCAAGTAAGTTTTTTATGCCTTGATTAGAACCATTTGGAAAGCTTTCAGGCACTCCATAAGTGACAGGAATATTAGGATATTTTTGTTGATAAGCATTTTCTAAAAATTTCATCAATTTTACCATTGTGACACTGCCATCTATTGCTAATACATTGGGATTTGGCAGGGAAGTATCGAGATTAGAAATTATTTGATTAGCTTGTTCAGTTAGACTCAGTTTTGGTGATGGAATATTCTGGTCATTTGGTATATTGGGAATATTATTGGTGGTTTTTTGTGGCTGATTTTTATTTATGAAAAACCAATAGCCTCCACCAGCAAAGAGTAGAAATAAAACAATAAAAATAATTGCTGGTGTTCTATTACTTTTAGCCATAATTATTTAGTTCTGTTTTTTCTTGTTAACTAATTGAGCGAATAAACTAAGGTAGATTTTAAGTCAATTTAAAAAATATTAAGTAGTCGAACAAAATTCATTGTATATTTTATGGTTAGGTCAAACAAGTAAATAACATTTTTTACCGCATAAGTAGGTAGGCACGAAAAAAACTAAGTATGTAACAAAAAGTAAAGTGGCTCCGAAGCCTCTTCCCTTCTGCCTCCCCCCTTTCAAAGGGGGGTAGGGGGGATGCCTCCTGCCTTCCTATAGCAATAAATTTTAA
>JBARXI010000099.1:0-9334 GCA_049647275.1 Microcoleaceae cyanobacterium | reverse complement strand
TCTTTTGGCCGGAGAGAGTAGTGGCAATTGGCATCGCCAAGTTGACTGAGCAGTGTATACGTACTACGGTACGGTACTGGCAATGTGGTTGTTTTGCCTAGCGGCATACTTCGTAAACGAGCAATGTGGAAATCGTGGTTTTAACCCGATCTCGAGCTCCTCTAAAGAATCCACGCGACTTTAGTCCGTGGAGTGTCAAAGATAATATCAAGTTCAGATAATCATTATAGTAGGTTGGGTTTTGCTCCGCAACATTAAAAGCGACAGCGCAACCCAACTATTATAGTTTGTAAACAAAAGTAAAGATCGGGTGTGTGACACCACCCTTACCATTTCTGGAATAATGGTCGATTTACTGTCACGCACCGCGTGCTGTGGGATGGTGCGTTACGTAACACGCTTCGCACCCTACTGGACTGACACTGAAAAATATTCAATGGTGCCCTGCGACGGATTGTTAAATACCTTTGACAGTCTAAATTTTAGCCGTCTAACACACCCTACAAGTTTTGCTGTGGGATGGTGCGTTACGTAACACGCTTCGCACCCTACGTGATTTAATATTTATTTGACAAACTCTCTCTTAAGCGACAGCGCAACCCAACAATTATTGTCATTTTAAATTAGAATGAAACGCTTTTTAGGCTAAAAGCCTTTTATTTTTAAAAATGCTCGTCTCAATCTCAACTGGAATGACTATAAGTCTCTATTAGATCTCTCGGAAAAAGATATAGATTTTTTTCAGGAGTAGGCAACAGCGGTGCGACCCCGCGTCGGCGACAGACGCACCTGGTAGCCGACCAAGAGAGGGAATGCGCACTCCTGTGAGGCAACAGGTAAGATATTTTTACGAAAAAGGCATGAAAAAGGATTTTTTAGGGTGATTTTTTCTTTCCGATTCCGATCTAATTAAAAGGTGTATTTGTTTTCCGGAGATGTCTGTTGGGTTTCCAATGTCTACCCAACCTACAAAATGAAAAAATTACTAATTTTTTGCCAGCCTAATTTTAGCTTTCGTTGTATGTACTTACCCAATCCTTTATAAAACTTTTGAAAATTGTATACAAAGAATATATTCATCATATCCTCTATGGTCAACGATTTTAAATAATTCACTCCTTTATCAATCAATTCATCACTATCTTGCATATATCTTCTGCGCCCCATTTGTTCAGAAATATTCCATTTAATAGCATATCGTCTCTGCATTTCTCTTTGGTAGGGACGAAAACTAGATAAGTGTTGATCAAGATATTTTTCTATATATTTACTAGCTATTTCTGCATTATCCATACCATGTCTAATTCCTTCCCCACCCAACATATTAATAGTAGATACAGCATCACCAATAGCAATAATATTATCTTGGTAATAAATATCCTTTAATCCCACAGAATATCTAACAGTTGAGCCATGAGAATCAATTAATTGATATTGATCGAGTTTCATATAATCTTTAATCAATAGTTCTAGATACCACCTCATAGATTTAGTATCGACTATTTGTTTGTGTTCTAAATTCAACCTCGCTACACCGATTTTTAATCTTTGCTTTTTTGCTTCCATAGGAAATATCCATGAGTAACCTTTCGGCATCCATTTATGCCCTAATAAAAAAATTAAATCATTAGCGTATTTCTCATATTCTCTTGGTTCAACTTCGATTAAATATTCAATTCCCGCAGCCGTTAAAAATTGAGGTTGACTACTTTTTTTGTCATACATTACTGCCCTTGCAGGCCCTGTTCCATCAACTAAAATTTCTGTACTAACGGTAATTTTTTCACCACCGAAACGCCTCATTTCTACAATAGTTTTTCCGCCTTCTGGAAAATGTCTAATGTAGCGACAACCCATCCAAACTTTACCACCATAATTTTCAACTTCTCCCGCTAAAAATTCTCTGAGTTTGGCAAAATTTAAAACGGCTCCTAATCTTTTTGATGATTCCCAAGTATGATTAACATTAGTTGTCACAATACTAATGTTCTGCCAATAACTACCGACTACTGTTTCTGGCAAATTAAATTTATCAAGAGTTTCTTGAGGAGTTGCTGCACTGGAAAAGTCATTTTTATTAAATGTTTCGTGTTGTTCAACTAATAAAACTTTGCGTCCTAATTTTGCTAAAGTTCTTGCACATTGACAACCTGCCGGACCTGCTCCAATAACTACAACATTAAAATCATTTTTACTGTTCATAATTTATGATAATAGCAATATTTGAAAAAATATTTTATTTATTTATCAATAGTAGGGGCGAACGGCCGTTCGCCCCTACTATTCGTTGATACAGAAATTGATTTATATCATTATTTTTGAGAAATGGTATTATACCAATTTGATAAATGTGTGCTACAAATAGTTGTTTTTTTTAGGAGTCAGGAGTCAGGAGTCAGGAGTCATAATAAATAGCTTAAATATCATTTTTTCTAGTGAATATCCCTTTTTAATCAAAGAGCAATCTTAGCTAAAATATTTTAATCTCCCTTATTATTCGTAATATTTTTTTTTAAAATTGGTATTACACCACTCCATCTATAGGACTACTGGATATTTATCTCAATTTTATCGCGGTTTTCAGGCAAATGAACCACACAGTAACAATACAACCGTGCTAGGAATGTCCCATGAAATGTCCGCACTGTGGTCTTCAATATATCTACACATAAAGAGTTGATATTGAGGAAAAAATAAAAAAAAAAGTATTTGAAGCATTTTTATGAAGATTCTGTGAAGTTATTAAGAGTTAATGGACGCTTTATATGAAGATTCTGTGAAGTTGGGAATAAACACTTGCAATTTACAGAATGTCTATTTGAGGATATTGATACTTAAATTAATTAAAGAAACTTAACCCACTGAAAACCAAGTTAATATTTAGATAGGAGATAATTATGACGATCAACAACCAAGTAAACAAAAAAAATCTACTAAACTTTTTACGGTCGTAGACCGTAAAAAGTTTAGCTACCGCTGCTGTTTTCAGCACTTTATCTGCTGGCATTGCTGAAGCTGCAAACTTTACTACATTTACAGACCGCGCTGCTTGGGAAGCAGCAGTTAGCTCCTTCAGCGAAGAAGACTTCAACGACTTTACTCAAGATACATCCTTCAATGGCAGCAACTTGGATGTAGGCGATTTTACTCTTGTTAATAATTTGGTTCAACTTCCTAATCAAAACTTCATCACCACTTCTACATTTGGAATAGATGGAACACCTAGTGTTGATGTGGTTGCTCTTCCTTCTCCATTCTCAAGGGTAGGATTAAATTTTGATTCTCCCATTACTGCCTTTGGTGCTGACTTTCAAAGTGTATCTGATGGCAATTTCACAACTCAGTTTGTAATTGATTCTAATATAATTGATATTCCCGATACCCCACTCGGATTTTTCGGTTTTGTTTCAGACATGAGTTTCTCTGAGATTTTATTGGAAGGTCCGATAGTTGGAGGTTTAGTTGACTGATTTAGGTTTGACAACGTTGTTTACGGGCCAGTTTCAACTCCTGAACCCGCTTCAGTTTTAGGTTTATTAGCGTTTGGAGCTGTTGGTGCTGGTTCAATGTTAAAGCGTAAATAGAATTTTTCAGATAATTATATTAGCCTTTTCGAGCAATCATTATAGGGATTTTCTATAGCATATCCCTATAATTTTTTTTCGGAGAAATCTATTTATATCACTACGCATTTAGGTTAAGACAGTTTAATTCGGTTGAAAACCGAGGTGAAGAGAGTACAGAAAAAAATATGTCCTAATGTCTTCATGTAGCACTATATATATATCATTTTTTATAATTAAAACATTTTAATTTTCTACTCCTTCCAAAATACCCACTAAGACCTCACCCAAATCTTTTAGATCGTATGGTATTTTAAATAAATTAATATCTTGTGTAATTTGTTTTTCGGTTTTATTTAACTTACCAAAACGCCACACGTCTCCCATTGTTACTGCGCCATAGAAAATATTATTTTCTTCGACTTCAGCTAATGCAATTAACTCTACAGCTAGCTGAGTAAAACCTCTAGTTAAATCGTCATTTTTCGCTTCAATAACTAATAAATCATTTGTAGAACGTAATAAATAATCCAAACTACCTTTTAACCAATCATTGACTTTCAAAGGATATTCAATTCTTAACTGACAATGACAATAATGAACAATTTCCAATAAAATTGGAGAGACTAAAATTTCTCGTCTAGCAGTTTCATTACTTAAATTAACAAATGGTAAAATATCCTCTAGTTTATCCTGTATTCCCCATAAACCTTCTAATGCTTTTGTCGTCTTTGGTAAAGATAAACGGGATTTAACTAATGAATAATCTAACTCTGCTAGAATTTCATCAGCTTCATAAGGTAACTCAAAATAAGACCTAAAAGTATAAGATTTACCCTCCTCTAATATTTTTATTTTAGGCATCATGAGACTCCATTAACATTGATGCTTATATAATAGTTATGAAAAACTCAATTTACCACCTTGAGCTTTGCTTAAAATTTTTCAGTCCTAATAATTTCTCAAGAATTTCTATCCCAACTTTGCATTTTTTCTTAAATCCTACCTCATAAAGAAATACACAAGGGAATAAACTCCTCTAAATATCTTAAAAAATTATATAAACCTTGTAGAGACGTTCCATGGAACGTCCCTACATTTATTTTGCAGAAAAATCTATTCAAGAATTTCCCACAAAAATACTAAACCTTAACCGTTGATAACTTAGGCTTAAAACTCTGCAAAATACGTTCAGCCATCTGAGAAGGAGTCAAACCTAAATCTGCCTTAGACTCATCAGGTTTAGCATGATCCACCAACTTATCCGGTACACCCAAACGTAACACAGGTGCAAGCACATTATTATCCATCAATGCTTCCGTAACTGCCGAACCAAAGCCACCCATTAAACAGCCTTCCTCCATAGTCACAACTTTTCCGATACGTTGTGCCAAAGGCAAAATTAATTCTGTATCCAAAGGTTTGACAAAACGAGCATTTACCACAGTAGCTTCAATGCCATGTTCGCCCAGAATTTCTGCAGTTTGCATGGCCGGATATACCATCGACCCATAGCCCAATATCAACACATCATCGCCATTCCGGAGAATTTCACCCTTACCAATAGGAATAGCTTCCCAACCCTCTTCCATTAATGGCACGCCGTAACCATTACCACGAGGATACCGCATCGCAATAGGGCCATCTGTATATTCAATCCCTGTCACTACCATCCGTTGTAACTCTCCCTCATCCTTGGGAGCCATAACTACCATATTGGGGATACAACGTAAATAGGCAATATCATACATTCCCTGGTGAGTTGGCCCATCAGCTCCCACAATTCCGGCGCGGTCTAAACAGAAGAAAACAGGTAGCTTTTGAATACAAACATCATGAATAATTTGGTCATAAGCTCGTTGCAAGAAAGTCGAGTAAATACCCGCCACAGGTCGCATCCCTTCACAAGCTAATCCCGCAGCTAGAGTAACAGCGTGTTGTTCGGCAATACCAACATCTATATATTGTTCTGGCAACTTAGCATGAAGTTTATCCAGGCAGGTACCAGTTCCCATGGCAGCAGTAATACCGATAATTTTAGGATTATTTTCGGCAAGTTTAACCAAGGTATGAGCCAAAACTTTGGAATACCCAGGAGGCTTGGGTTTATTTGCTGGTTTAGCTTTGCCAGTAGCTAGATTAAAGGGATTTTGAGCGTGATAGCCAACTTGATCTTCTTCCGCAACTGCATATCCTTTACCTTTAGTTGTGGAAACATGAACTAATACAGGCCCAGGAATTTCATGGGCTTGTTTGAAAGTTGTAATTAATTCTTCTAAGTTATGTCCATCAACGGGACCAATATAAGTGAAGCCCAATTCTTCAATAACTGCTCCCACTTTTGATACTGCCAAACGCTTCATCCCTTCTTTGAGGCGTTCCATTTCTGGTGTAAAGGTTTCGCCGACAAAGGGAATATGTTTGAATTGTTCTTCAAGATTATCTTTGAGAAACTGGATCGGTGGGGAGAGACGCATTTTATTGAGATAGCGAGAAATAGCTCCCACGTTAGGGGATATGGACATCTCATTATCATTTAGCACTACCAGCATATTAGTTTTGGGTAAGTGACCCGCATGGTTAATGGCTTCTAAGGCCATACCTCCAGTTAAGGCACCATCACCAATAATTGCAGCTACTTTGAAATTTTCTCCTTTCAGGTCGCGGGCTAAGGCCATGCCCAGACCAGCAGATATACTTGTAGAAGCGTGACCCGCACCGAAATGGTCGAATTTGCTTTCACAACGTTTTAGATAACCTGCAACCCCATCTTTTTGTCGCAAGGTATGGAAATTGTTATATCGACCTGTAATAATTTTGTGGGGATAAGCTTGGTGGCCTACATCCCAAATAACTTTGTCGCGATCTAGATCGAGAGTTTGATAGAGACCCAGGGTCAATTCTACTACTCCTAAACCAGGACCCAGATGGCCACCGCTAGTGGCAACGGTTTCTAAATGTTTTTCTCGTATTTGTCTAGCAATTTCTTCTAATTGATGAATTGAAAGACCGTGCAACTGGTTAGGATGAGTAATTTCGCTCAGATGCATACTTTAATTTACCCAGATACCTTGTATAGATTTGCGATTTTGCCTGGGGGTTCTTGCTGTTGATTTTGATACCTGTACTTTTACTCAATTTAAGAATCAGCTATTATGGGTGTCGGTCTTAACTCAACAATTTGATTAATATATCTATATTAATAACTTAGCGGATGCTATGTTTATTGAGTTCTAGTTCACCGTACTAACAAAACTGTAGAAATTTGAAATAGTTAAATTCTTGATACTAGATTAACCGGTAATGGCTGTAAGGCACAGCGTACTATTCTTTCAACCACTAAAGTCCGGTGAGAATTACTTTCCTGGGTGGCTTCCACTGTTTAAATGTCTCGCAATTTGCCTAGTCTTTCCTAATAATCCCAGAAGGACTTAGGGGGATGTTAAGCCTGACAATATTGGTCATGGACTTTTGTGGATGTGGATATAGTTGATATTCTGCCACTTTCTACAGTTTTCAAGTCAACAGTTAATCACCCCTGTGCCTCTATTTCCACTTTTGGTTTGGCACGGGTAGCTGAAGTTAATGATGGTACAGGCATATTTTTCATTTCCCAGACTTTAATTAGTATGAGATATTCGTAGAAAGCTTGCAAGGTACACCAGGCAAATCCGGCTTGGCCATCAAGAAATCCTCTGAGGAAAATATACATATAGATAAAGCGAATTATGGGTCTAGAAGGTAAGCGTAGGGAGAAGTCTTTGAGGGCCCGTCTTCTGTCTACTTCTGAGGAGCCAAAAAATAGATTTTTCCAAGATATGCTTCCTGTTTCTAGTTGTGAGACTGTTTCGGCAGCTTCATCTGTAGAATAGCGATTATGTTTTTCTATCCACCGAGAAATACCTTTGCTACAGGTATAGTGAGGATAGGTTTGTTTGAGGAAACTTGTTGGACCTTCACAAACTTCTCGTTCTGTGTGACCATAGTCACTAAACCATACTTTCTTTTTGTCAAATAGACGCATTTGGTAACGAGGATATTGGGTGCTGTGACGAATCCAAGTTCCCATAAATAAAACTCGCTCTGCAGCATAGTAACCTGTATACTCTTGACTTTTGATCGCTTCTAAGCATTCCTCAAATAGTTCGGGGGTCATCCTCTCATCTGCCTCTAGGATGTAGACCCATTCATTTTTGGTAGGAACTTCTTGTAACATCCAAGTTCGCTGTTTTCCGTGGCTTTCAAACCGATGTTGAACAATTCGCACGGGATAAGTTTGAGCTATTTCTATAGTGCGATCGCTACTGAAGGAGTCAACTATGATAATGTCATTTGACTGCATTGCTGACTCAATGCAAGCAGCTATATCGATTTCTTCGTTGTAAGTCAGTATATAAATTGAGAACATTATAGAATTTCATTAAGACATTTTGTATGAAGCACCTAAATACAGTAATCAAAAAATGCTCAAAGTAGGGCATTAAGCATTAGGATCGAGTTCAGATTTTTCTCTTTCCTAATCATAATTTGCTCGGGATGCCCTACCAATAAGTTACGTTTTCCTTGGGAGTTAAGTTTTCAGCTTTAGAGGTAATTAAACTATTATCTAATTGGTGTTTTACGACGCCCTTTACCTCCAATGA
The DNA here is from genome assembly GCA_049647275.1 of Microcoleaceae cyanobacterium. Taxonomy (GTDB): domain Bacteria; phylum Cyanobacteriota; class Cyanobacteriia; order Cyanobacteriales; family Microcoleaceae; genus JASJEE01. Next base: position 1,128 of record JBARXI010000099.1, on the reverse strand, counting down.
TTCCCATACTTTTCAATCCCATCCAGCCAATCATAATGTAGCCTACTGCTAAGAGTAAGCTGCTAATCCCTGTTCTGAGGCTGGATTTAAAAGAGTTGGTATTGGCTTGTTCTTCTAGTTCTTGTTTACGAGTCCGAATACGGGTTAAAAGTTGAGTGGGTAGTTGTTCACTTTGACGATTCAGAAACTCATCTATGACTTGAGGGTTGCTTTTTGACTGCTCCAGTAAACTTTTTACTTGTTCTGGTAGTTGTTCATTTTCTAATGCTTCATTTAACCTGGTATCATCTTCTAGCAGAGTAGTCAGTTGATTTTTTAATTGACTTTGCCTTTGCTGTATCTGAGTTTGAAACTCGTTACTGCCAATACGAGCCTCTAGTTGTGTTTCGGCTTGGCTTGCTTGCCGATCGATGCGTTGAATGGCCTCACTCCTAGCTATACGAGTATTATTTAGGTGTAGGGGAAATAACAATAAGTATATCAATCCTAATAAACTAGCTAGCAATAATACCCAAAATCTCAGGTCTAGTATAGAGGATTTAGAGTTATCTTGAAGTCCGGAACTACTGGTTACCCAGTAGCCTGTAAACAGGAGGGCCATCCCTACCATAGGAATTATTCCTCGATCCACTAGCTGGGTAGCTAGGCCGATCTGCCATCCTCTACTGGTAATATTAAAAGGAATTGATAATACAATAAAGTCCAATAGAGAGGACAAAATCATTATTATTCCTGCTACACTGAGAGTCCGAGCAGCTATGGAGGAGTATTGACGGATATTTGTTGCTGTCATGGGATTTTGCTGAGTTCTAAGTTATAGTCCATTTTGCACATGGGTCTTAAAGTTGGGGATGCACTCTACTACTGATGGTTTGTATATTCTATTGATTTCAGGTTTGTTCATAACTATTATGGCAGAGTTTAGCTTACAGTCCATCATAATTTTCATGTCTAATCCTGGCGTGACAATTGATTCAACAGAACTATTGTTGTATAATGATAGTTCATACTAGTAGACTGACACAGCTAAAATGGTGCCCGGCGACGGATTGTTAAATACCTTTGACAGCTTATATTTTAGCCGTCTAACAAACCCTACAAGTTTTGCACAAAATTAGCTGAACCGCG
>JBARXI010000098.1:0-24353 GCA_049647275.1 Microcoleaceae cyanobacterium | reverse complement strand
ACCTACTTTTAGAAAAACAGTTGCGAGTTCGAGGAGTCTCTGCAATTTTTCTTTGTTAATCAATGACTTTTATCCTTACTAATTTTCTAAGTCATTACTATATAAACATCTCTTAAAATAGTTAAATCCCTATTGTAATTATTTTTTAAGGAGCCTTAATTTATAATATATTTAATTTTGATATTCTAATAAGTATAGCAATTGTTATACTGGTGAGGTTCAACATTATAGGTTTTATGGAAGAGGGAATAGAGAAAAAAGATACAAGTTTATCCTGAAAATTAAAAATGGTATTTTAGAGACAATTAGTATTAAAATTTGGCTCATAAATAGAAATAATGTCTATTTTAAAGGAGAAACAAGAAAAATTTTTCCTTTGAGTCAATCCTCTCCTTGAAAAGAAGAGGTAATTGTTAATTATTAATTGTTTAATTTTTCCTTCTATCAAGACTACAAAATATAGGAATATACCAAAGTTCAAAACTCTCGGCAAACTGAACAATTTGGCTGCTGATAAATATCAAATTTCCGAAATGTCATCTGCCGTAAATTACAAATTAATAGTTTTCCTAACAGAGGTTCTCCTAGTCCCGAAATTACTTTAACCGCCTCCATCGCAGCCATACAAGCAATCGTTCCTGAGACAGCTCCAAATACTGGAAACTCTCTTTTCCAAATGTTAGGTTTTTCGGGATACAAACAAGACAAACATGGAGTCTGACCAGGAATAATAGTTGTAATCTGCGCTTCCATTTCATACATGGCACACTCTACCAAAGGTTTCTTCTGACGAACTATTTCGGAGTTCATGGCAAAACGTTCTTCAAAGAGTGGAGCACAGTCTACAACTAAATCGACTTCTCCCACCAACCGCTCTGCATTGCTTTGAGATATGTTTTCAGGAATAGCTTCAATTTCTACACGAGGGTTTAACTCCTTTAAGCGACGTGCTGCTGATTCTACTCGTGATTTACCTATGCCATCGTAAGTCATCAAAAGCTGTCGGTTTAAGTCAGAAGGTTTAATATTGCCTCCATGAGCTAAGACAAGTCGTCCTATTCCGGCAGCTGCGAGTTCTAAAGCTACGACGCTACCAACACCACCAACACGGGAGATTAAAACCGATGCTTGTTTGAGTTTTTCCTGTCCTTGTTCGCCGAAACCAGGTACCCACATCTGCCATTGATAGGTTGCTTTTTCTTCTTCTGTTAATCTTTTCATCTACCTAATGTATTTAGTTGAAAGTTTCCGAGTCAACTCTAAAATGAAGACAAATAATTAATTTATCCGCCTGCTAGTGGGGAAAGTAAACTAATCTCATCCCCTTCTTCAATTTCTACAGAACTATTCCAAGAAATTTGAGCATCACCAATCACTAAAAGAATAGTTGAGCGTAAATTTCCGCTAGAATCTAGGAGCACATTTTGCAATGAATCGCCGTGATTTTCCACAAGTTTATTAACTAGTTGCTTAACTGAACAAGGAGTTTCTAGCTGGATAATTTCAGAGTCAACTCCCCCTACAATTTGTTTGATTTGTGCCAGATAATTCACTTTTATTGCCATAGCTCTTTTGAGAATGTCTATAGTACATTCATAGATAATTTTTCAGTGTTATTAGTAGTAATAATTATATATTTCTTTGCCTAAGTCAAGTAATTTTTTGGAAATTTTCAAATAAAGGTTAATAGCTTCTAAATCAAGTAAGCGACAGGACTAGAGTAAGTTTGACGGCTTGTCTTTTGACAGATTCAAACTTATTGTTTATGATAATCAACGCCATTATATTAGGAACTAAAAAAAATAATTCATTAGGGAATAAAATCTAGGGATTTCAGAAGCAAGTCTCCAAAAATATATTAACCAATTGGGAATAGTTAATCATCAAATAAACCAAAATTTAATTTTATATTCGCTTTTTTGAGTTAACAGGCTTGCACAAAGTCGAATAAATAAAAAAAAATTGTCAGGGCAATTCCTCTATCTGTGGTTGCTCCATTAACTAAGGAGGGCAGGCACGGGGAAACTGCCCCTACACACAAATCATGACTGTAATTTGCAACGCCCGTTTTTTGACAAAAATCAAGCAATTATATAGTATCCAAAATACCACTAAACCAAGAGTTAAAAATTATTCCTGTAGCTACTAATTATGCTAATATGATCATTTTAGAAAACATTCACCATAAATACAGTAACCTCACGGTACTTAATAATATTAATATTCACCTAAAACCAGGAAAAATATTGTGCATAACAGGGCCTTCTGGCTGCGGAAAAACTACCATTCTACAAATAATAGCAGGCTTGATTAAACCAACTTCAGGTAAGGTAAAAAATCAGTTTGCACAGACAAGTTATGTTTTCCAAGAAGCAAGACTGCTTCCCTGGCGTACCACTTTAGAAAATATTGCTTTTGGTTTAAAAGCAAAAAGAATACCAAAAAAACAAGGTCAGGAAATAGCGATCGCTCTGGCCCAACAACTAGGTATAGAGCAAGCAGTTAACCAATATCCACATCAACTTAGTGGGGGAATGCAGCAGCGAGTTGCCTTGGGAAGAGCATTAGCAGTGGAGCCAGATTTACTTTTGTTGGATGAGCCTTTCAGTGCTTTAGACATTGGTAGAAGACGAGACTTGCAAAAGTTATTGCTAAAGTTGTTGAGCGATCGCAACATGGCAGCTATCCTTGTTTCTCATGACTTAGCAGAAGCAGTGCAAGTGGCAGATAAGTTGATTGTTTTGTCGCCCTCTCCTAGCAGCATGGTCTATAAGTGGCAACCCGATCGACCTCCTACAGAAAGGAATGAAGCTTACATCTACAAAACGCTTTCTCAACTGCTGATGATTCGAGAGGTGGCTGCCTGTTTTCGGTTATCAGCTTGTGTAAAGTCTGACTAGAGGGGGTTGGTCAGGGCAAACACATCTTAATTTTTGAGATACTGAGTGGGTAAATGTTTCAGATATTAAAGTATTTTTGCTTATTTTCCATCCATTTTCGTTACTAGGAGATACCTTTGATAATTTAGATGAGTTTGGTCTGGGGAGTCTGTAGTTTTATTGCGTATGTAGCAATAGTAATTTTTACTTACTAGAGAGGTCTGTAGTTTTATTGCGTATGCAGCAATAGTAATTTTTACTCAGTTGTGTAGCAATACTATTACTCAATGGTCTTAATTATGGGGAAAAGTGAAAGGCTTGAAAAAGAAACAATATAAGTATCAGAGTAATTAATATCATGTCTGTTTAATAGGGTAATAAAAATTATCTTCTCGTCTTCCTTCTTCTTCCTTCCTGACTCCTCCGTCGTTATTTATAAGTATTTAACGGAACATGATAGAACATCATATTTCTGAATACTGTCACCAGAATTTATTTTGATAAAAATTCAATGCTTAATCAAAAACGTCGCCAATTTTTGCAATTAATATTAGCTACTACTGGTTTAACATTTACTACTAATTTATCTGAGGGAAAAGCAGAAAAAATTATCACTCAGTCTCAGGAAAAACTGCCAAAATTAGCCATTGGTGGCTCTCCAATTATGATTACAATTCTGCTAGCCTATTTAGCAGAACAAAGTTCAATTAAAAACTTAGTAGAAACAGTAGACTTCCGTATTTGGAAAACTCACGACCAACTCCGAGCCGATGCTGTTTCTGGAAAGCTACAAGTATCAGCAACTCCCACATCTCTCGCAGCAAATCTATATCAAAGAAAAGTTCCGATAAAATTACTTAATGTACTGGTTTGGGGAGTGTTAAATATTTGGTCTGCCCAAAATATCGGCAGTTTTGATGATTTGAGAAACAAAACATTACTAATAGCTTTCCGAGGCGGTTTGCCTGCTCAATTATTCTTTTATTTAGCCAAAGAAAACGGATTAAATCCAGAAAAAGATTTAAAAATTCAATACACTACAGACTTTGCTCAAGCAGTGCAATTATTATTAGCTGGTCGTGGTGATGCAGCTCTTTTATCTGAACCTGCGGGTACTGGTGCTGAACTTCGCGGTCAACAACAAGGATTAGATCTAAAACTGGCGATTAATTTACAAGAAGAATGGGGAAAAGTAACAGGTAGAGCGCCTCGTTTTCCCCAGGCAGGAACTTTAGCTTTAACTTCTTTAATCGATAAATATCCCGATATAATTCAGACTATTCAAAATGGATTAGTTGAAGCGGTAAATTGGGCGCGACAAAATCCTGATGATGCTGCTACTTTGGGAGCTAAATATCTAGGTTTGAAAGCTCCTGTTATTAAAAAATCTCTTGGATATACGCCACTAGAAATGGTTAGTGCTAAAGATGCAAAAGAGGATTTGGAGTTTTGGTTTTCTCGTTTATTGGAGCAAAATCCTAAACTTTTTGCTGGGAGTTTGCCCGATGATGAATTTTATTATGGATAGATAAATATGAGAGAATTTCTTAATCGCTGAATCAACTAACTACCAGGCAATAATAGATATAGAAGTTCTCTTCTCAATGAGATAAATTTCCTAGTTAAGCTGTTCCCTAAAATGCTATATATAGCAAACCAATAATTTTATTTATTGGTAAGGAAATAAACTCTATTTTAACGGATAAAAATTAATCATACACAGGACTTATGCAGAAATTATACATATAGCGAGGGCGAATGCCAATCGCCCCTACAAATCCTGGTTTAAAGGTAGATTTTCGTAAATAATGATACAGTTTTTTCTAGGGGCTTGGTAATTACACTTCCCATTTCCGTAAGCACCGAGATAGAAATTCCTATTAATATGATGTCCGGATAATAAGTGATAAAAAACTTTTTGTTTGTAGTTTTGCTCTAGCCCCTGAAATATCTATCTTTTTGCTCAAGCCCTACTACGCAGCTCTAATTATAACTATTCAACCGGACATGATATAACATCTATTCTAGAGTTCTATTATTAATAAATTTAATTGTTTTGAGGAGTTAAATATGTCAAAAGTTTTGTTTAATTGTCTTTTATTAGTATTCTGTAAAACCGTAATATTTTGTACTGTAACTCAAGCCAATGAAATTAAATATACACAAATAAATTCTGAAAGAAAAACATTAGAAAAAGAATCATCAAAACCAAATATAACTCCGGTTGCTGAAGACGCAATTATCGTTAAACCAAATCAACTTGAGCAAAATACAGACTCAATGGGTCAAGTTACTTCCGTCTCTCAATTATCCGATGTTCAACCCACAGATTGGGCATTTCAAGCATTACAATCTTTAGTAGAACGTTACGGTTGTATTGTTGGTTATCCCGATGGCAGTTATCGTGGTAATCGTGCTATGACTCGCTATGAATTTGCCGCAGGTTTAAATGCTTGTTTAGACAGAATTACTGAATTAATTGCTGCCTCTACAGCAGACTTAGTAACTAAAGATGATTTAGCAGTTTTACAACGTTTACAAGAAGATTTTGCTGTAGAAATTGCCGAAATAAAAGGAAGAGTCGATAGCTTAGAAGCACGGACTACAGAACTAGAAGCAAATCAGTTTTCTACCACAACTAAACTAGGTGGAGAAATTGTATTTGCTATTAGTAATGTCTTTGGAGAAGAGAAAGCTAGCGGTGGAAGTCTAGAAGATAATACCGTTTTAAATAATCGAGTAAGTTTGAATTTTAATACTAGTTTTACAGGACGAGACTTATTTAGAACTCGTTTAGATGCTCTGGATACTGTTGCCTATGGAGTGCCAATAACTGGAACAAATATGACTCGTTTAGCTTTTCAAAGAAATACAGATAATGTGGTTGATGTTGGGAAATTGTTCTATCGTTTTCCAATAGGGAAAAAATTTAGAGTTCATATTGATGCCATTGGCGGTAGATATAATATGAATGTTTCTGATAACTTCAACAGACTTTTTGCAAATAGAATATCAGGGGCAATTTCTAGGTTTGGACGCTTCAATCCTATCTATGCTCAAGGGGCACGGGGTGCTGGAGTAACAGTTGTTTATAATATTAATAAATCAGTCAGTTTATCATTAGGATATTTAGCAAGAAACCCGGCAATTCCTAGAGAGAGTAACGGACTTTTTAATGGTAGTAATGCAGGTTTAGCACAACTAGATATTCGACCAAGCGATCGCCTCCGTTTTGGCATTACTTATGTACGTTCTTACTATCCAAAAAGGAGGTTATTTGTCTCAGCAGCAACAGGTAGTAGAAGAGCAAATGCACCTTTTGGTAATTTAGTTCCTACTTCCGCAGATCATTTAGGTATTCAAGGAAGTTGGCGTGCTTTGAATAATTTTACAGTTTCAGGTTGGACTGGATGGAGTTTTGCTGATGCTGAAAAATCTGTTGGTTTTGTTCAAGAGGGAGATGAAGCAACTATTTTTAATTGGGCGGTTACTTTCGGGTTTACTGACTTAGCTAAACAGGGAAGTTTGCTTGGTTTTGTAATTGGAAATCCACCTAAAGTAACTGATACTGATAATGGTCCAGATGATGATGATACGGCTTGGCATTTGGAGGGTTTTTATCGTTATCAAATTAATGACAATATTGCGATTAATCCGGGAGTTTTGGTAGTTATTAATCCCGAACATGATGAGGATAATGATACTATTACTGTGGGAATTATTCGGATGATTTTTTTGTTTTAGGATTAGTGATCTAAGTAGCCCCGCGTAATTAAATGTCACTATGTCATTGCGACTGGAACGGAGTGGAAAGAAGCAATTCCCTTGGGTTTTAACTGGTGCTCCATTTTGTTACATAGTGAGGTTTATTCGCGCCTACCTACTTAAGTGTAAATTAGCTTAAATTTAACAGCCTTCATTTGCTAGTCATATCAATTCACTTTAAATATGTCACAAATAGTTTCAAACTTAAAGATGTAAAATAATGACCTGAAATTGCTGTAGCGTTGAAGTTTTTAGTCTATAAAATTTTAACTTCTAACTTCTGATTTTTGACTTCTGACTTCTGACTTGCGTGAAACGGTATCAGTTAAGAAGCTTTGAATTAGCAAAATACAGGAGTAATGCTAAAATTTTGGGGATGATTAACTGGCTGTTAGCTTTCAGTTATTCGGGTAATGTTAATTTGGAAAAAGAATGTTATATCATGTCCGGTTGAATAGTTATAAATAAACTACGGAGGAGTCAGGAGTCAGGAGGGTTGAAGTTGGAAAAAGAGGGAAGAAGAGGAGAAAGTTTTTTCACCACGCTCTTATCCGGACATGATATTACAAATAATAAGGGTGGTAGGAACGAATAGTCATTTGCCCCTACTTTTTTGATATTATATAGAATTCAATTCAGAATTATAACAGGCGTGACTCGTGAATTATTTCTCGAACAAAAATAGACATTTACTGACAGTATCACAACAGGAAAAAGCCTAAAGGTTTCTCTCCTTTGGCTATCCTAATCGTTTTAGCATATATCTTAGTAAATTAAAGCTTTGCTGTCAAACGTTATTTGATATCATTCCTTGAAATTACAACAAAATTAACAGTATTAGTAAAAAATTTCCAACCAAGAAAAATGGTACAGCAGGAGATGATTTTTTATTGTCTTGACCAGGATAAATATTTTCACTATTAGAGACAGTATCAACAATCAAAGTAATACCATCATTGCCGACCACATAAACAATTTCTTCTGGATTAATAGCAATTTCTTGGAGACACTTAGCATTCCATACACTACCTCGATAGCGGATTCTACCAATTTTATTGGGCATAATTGTCTCATCAACAATTGCTTCTCTAGACATAGTTAATAGATATGGGTTATTTCTGTTAGCGGTTTTCAATGTGGCGTTTAACATTTTAAATATCCTAAATATATAAGTTAGTAATGACTATTGCTTGTAGAAAGATGTGATTAGTAATTTATGTAGTTATGATGACCAAATAAGTAGTCAGATACAGTGTGGCTACTGGAAAAGTTGTCGATGAATTATCACTAATTCAGATAACTTTAACTATTGGGTAGTTTTTAAGTCAAATGAAGGTAGAGATTGACTTAGTATGTAGTTAGTCTCCCTAAACTCCAAAACTTTTATAACTGTTTTGGTAATAATCTTTCTTACATTTGAGATTTCGGTATTGCTAAGAGCAAATCAGGAAATTTTGAAAAATTGATGAAAATTAAGTCTGTATCTAATTTTTATCTCCCAGGATTTCCGATTACTTCTGTAACTCTTTTGGGAGTAATTTTTCCTATATTTTAAGTTTCGGTGTTGGTAAGAGTAAATCAGGAAGTTTTGAGAAATTGATAAAAATTAGGTCTGTATATAATTTTTATCTCCCAGAATTTTTAATTACTTCAACTGCAAAAATTTTGACAGTAGGGTGGGAAATATTCTTTTTAAATACAACCCGAAAATTTCTCCACGAGCAATATATATTTCCTCCTTTTCTTGCTCAATAGCCTTAACTATACGACTAGCGCAAATATTTACCGGAATTCCCGACCTCTGGGTATTATCCATTTTTTGATACTTTGACCCATCTGCTGTAAGAGCATTGACAGAAACCTCTGTCTGGACAAAACCAGGACAAATCAGAGTTACTTTAATATTGTCTTTTGCTACTTCCATTCTTAGAGAATCAAAATAACCATGTAAAGCGTGTTTAGATGCTGCATAACTTGAGCGCAGTGGCGTACCAAATTTTCCCACTAAACTACTAATGACGACTAAATGACCAGATTTTCGGTGCAGCATTTCTGGTAATATTAATTGAGTTAAATTCACGGCTGCAAAAAAGTTAACTTCAAATATTTCACGGTTGACTACCATTGTTGTTTCTACAGCAAGAGAACGTTGACTAATACCAGCGTTATTAATTACAATATCCACTCTGCCAAAACATTTAAGTGCTTGTGTTGTGGCTGTTTCTAAACTGTCTACCTGAGCTAAGTCAATCGGAACTATTTTAATATTTTGAGAATTATTTTCTTGGCAGTTTTGTTTGACTCGCTCTAGTTCATTGGTGCGACGGGCTGATAGAATTACCTTGCCCTCTTTGGCTAATATTTGATATGCTAAAGCTTCTCCAATACCAGAAGAAGCTCCCGTTATCCAGACTACTTTGTCTCTTATTGTGCTCATAATCTACTTAATCTTGATAATTTCAATTATCAACCAAGAACATAAAAATTAGTCACAATTAGTGCCAATAATATGACTGGCTGTAATATAGGTTTCAACAAATATTGCTACGGGGTTGCACTTGTCATGGCGAGGGGGGGGGTTGATAATTTCGCGATCGCTTTCTCAATTTTTACCCCCGTGGCCATCTATATAGAGATGGTTGAGGTTGGTTTAATTATTTCCTGCCAAAGGTTGACAGTGATATTATCGCCTCGCCATGACGGATAATTGTCCCTAGGGAGAGAAGTGTTTGCGTTTGGGCAGCATGATATTAGGGTAGCTTGGACTCAGGAGGCCGGGAAGCATTCCTAACGGAATGTAAAATAAATTTGGTCGTCCTGCATAGTAATGCTGAGGATATATATTTTTTAATTTCTCCCCCTACTCCCACACTCCCCACACTACTCCCACACTCCCCACACTACTCCCCGTACTTTATTATTACTATGCACCACCACCGTAAATTTGATATTATTTACGAGCTATCGCATAAAACCGCCAAGGAGCAGGATAACCTTCTATTGTCAAGGAGGGGTCGTCAGGATGGAGAAATTCCTGTAAACTATCTATATTTGCCCAGGGAGTGCGTCGTTGTTCGTCGGTGGAAAGGGGTTCGGCAAAAAAACATTTAATATCCCTAAACCCAGCTCGCCCGATCCAGTTTTCTAAGCAAGATTGAGTGGGAAGAAACCAAATACCCCGCGCCTGAGCGTAACGTTTCCCTGGTGTCAATGCCACTGGTAAATCTCCGGGGATACCTTGACAGTCAATAATAATTTCACCTTTGGGGGCTAAAGCTTCTCGCATTTTCCGCAATAAACCAATGGGGTCGGTGTGATGATAGAGAATGCCTAGGCAGAAAATGGTGTCAAAAAATTGGGGGTAGTAATGAATGTGTTCGACTCCCAAAAGTTCAAATGCCAACATTTTCTGTTGTACAATATTTTGGATAAGTTGAAAATTCCAAAAATGTTTGGCGTAGGGTTCAAAACCGATGACTAATTCCGGTTGTTGGTCTGCCATGCGAAACATAAAATAACCGTTGTGGCACCCAATATCGGCGACTTTACGATTTTTCAGAGAACTAATATGTGGCAAAATGCGCTCCCACTTCCAGTCGGAACGCCATTCAGCATTGATGGTAACGCCGAATAGTTCAAAAGGACCTTTTTTCCATGGGCAAAATGTTTGCAAACTGTGGTGAAACCGTTGTTTTTGTTCTGAGGAGAGTTCGTCATTGCGACCGACTTTGATAACTGCACCAGAAAAGTCGAAAAAATCGCTTTTGATATCTCCGACTGTTTCTACAGCTTGCAGATATTTTTGGGTAGGGGCTTCAAATAATTTTGTTTGTTGTTGTTGGCGGATTTTTAATATTGCTTCTTGATTAATAGGTATGTCGTATTTGTATAGATAATCTGGGGAAAGATAGTGGATGGTTTTGTTAAACATGGTGATAAAATTATCAGTTCAATTTGTTAACTTAATCTGATAATACTAGAAAATACTATCATCATAAAATCTGGCTGATTATGAATGGGTAATAATTTTCATAAAGTAAATGAAGAGGTTGGTTAATTAATCCGAAAACTCAAACAGTGGAAATTTATCGCCCTAACCAGATAGTGGAAGTTTTAAATTCTCTCCAAACTTTATCTGATGAAAACGTATTACCTGGGTTTGTATTAGACTTATATCATGTCCGGTTGAATAGTTATAAATAAGCACAGAGGAGTCAGGAGTCAGGAGGGAAGAAAAAGGAAGAAAGAAGAAGAGAAGAAAAGGAGAAGAAGAGAAGAAGATAAGAAGAGGAGAAGAAGATAAGAAGATAAGAAGAGAAGAAGAGAAGAAGAGAAGAAGAGAAGAGGAGAAAGTTTTTTATCACGCTCTTATCCGGACATGATATTACAAGCAATTTGGCAAGAGTAGAAGTGTATTTCTCCCTCCTTCCTTACCAGAAAAAGTAGGGTAGGCAAACATTTGCCCACCCTAGAGACTACAGACTAAATTCTAGAGAAATTAGCAGTAAGAGTATCAATTTTGTTGCATTCTGGCTGCCATAACAGACCTAAATTGTTCAAATGCTTCCTCTGTCGTCTCAGAATCTTGCCATGCTGGACGTGCTATTAAATAATTGCACCAAGCACTCATTTTAGGATACTCAGCCAAAGAAATGCCCCCTTTCAATGACAATATGGGAATAATTGTTCCAGCAACAACATCAGCTAAAGTTAAATTATCGCTACCAAAATAAGGGCGATCGCCCAATAAACTCTCAAAAAAAGTCAGCACTGTAGAAATTTTCTGCTGTGCTTTTTCAACCTTTTCTAAGTCTTCTCCTGGTAAATCTAAAATTCGTGGTATCAGTGGGTTAATAGCAGGCAACAATTCATTCACACTTACCATTTGCACCATCCGCACAATTGTTAGATATTTAGCATCTTTAGGCAACATAGCTGGGGTAGGATATTTAGCTTCTAAATAATCTAAAATTGCTAAAGATTCGACTACATTAAAACCATCATCTACCAAAGCAGGAATGTGGTGGAAAGGATTAATTGCTAAAAAATCTGGTTGAAATTGTTCGCCATTTAGTTGAACTTCTACTAGTTCAAATTCAAGTCCTTTTTCTAGTAATGTCACCCAAACTCGACGGGAGTTAGGAGATATAGGAGTATGATAAAGAGTCAACATCAGAAAACCTCACAGTTTTATGAATAAGGTCGGTATGGTTAATCTTAACACTGAATTTTTAACTTGTCGGGATATTTCTTTTATAGTTGCCTCTAAAAGTTTTGATTTAACCAGATTTTAACGCTATAAATGAAACAAAATTATGCAACTTAATCAACGTTTCTACCTGTTTAAAACCGCTCTCATTTAACATCTGTAATTGTTGAGATTCCGTCAGTGGCACTAATACATTTTCTAGTGTTTCTGTACTTACCCATAAAAATTTTGATTTAACCAGATTTTAAGGCTACAAATGAAACAAAGTTATGCAATTTAATCGACGACTCTACTTGTTTAAAGCCACTTTCATTTAACATCTGCAATTGTTGAGATTCTGTCAATGGAACTAACACATTTTCTAATGCTTCTTTTTTGCGTTCAATTTCATTTTTGGCATAACCATTTCTAGTTTTAAAAGCTTCATAATGATGAGTTATCGTTTCTTGAAACTGAGGACAGCCAGACCTGATTTTTTCGCTCAAAAATAACAAACCACCAGGAACTAAACCGGCATAAATTGACCGCAATAATTTTTGCCTTTGAGGAAGAGATAAAAATTGTAAGGTGTAGTTCATTACTACCACACTACTATTTTCAAAGCCACAATTATCTGCACTTTCACAAATTAATTCTATCTGATGAATTTGTTGCACTTGAGCTAATTTTTCCTTGGCTTTATCCAGCATATCTTGAGAATTATCAATTCCCACTAAAATTGCTGGCTGTTTCAAAAATCGCCCTAATAATTCTAGGAATGTACCTGTGGAGCAGCCAACATCAATAATGCGTGTTTTGGGTTGATAATATGCCCGCGTCCAATGTACTGTCGCTGCTACAACTTCTCGATATAAAGGCACTGAACGGGATACCATATTATCAAAAACTTTGACTACTTCGGCATTAAATGTAAAGGGTTTAGGCCAGGGACCTTTTTCAAATAGTTCGTCTTTTTCTGAACTTAAATATAGTTCTGTTTCTAGTGGTTCTGTCATATTTAATAAGAAAGGCACAACAAGGATTTTACACGAATGTACGGATGATTATTTGAAAGTTAATATTTGAGATAAAAGTTTTTGATTAAGGTAATTAATTCTGAGGGGTAAGTAGCCCCGCCTAATTAAATGTCACTATGTCATTGCGACTGGAACGGAGTGGAAAGAAGCAATCTCAACGGTTTTAGCTGGTTTATATTTTGTTACATAGTGAGGTTTATTCGTGCCTACCTACTTATACATATTGTTCAGTTTTGATAATTAGAGTATTCTCTCGATAGGGTAATTTGTTTTTACTTAGTTCCATCAAAATTCTCTTTTGTGGAAATTTCTGCTCGGGAAGACAAGACAGGAATTTTCCAAGAATGTACAGATGATTATTTTAAAGTTAATATTTGAGGTAAAAGTTTTTGATTAAGGTAATTTATACCATTTTAATAAAGTTATGCCATAAGCCTGAATTCTTAAGCCCCCCTTTCAAAGGGGGGTTTGGGGGGATTAAACTCTTCCATACCTTTAACAAATTGGTATTATTTTTACTTAGTTCCATCAAAATTAGCTTTGTATAAATTTCTGGGAAGGAAGGCACAACAAGGATTTTTAAACAGATTTACAGATAATGATATTTAAGACTGAAGTTGGAAATTAATATTTGAGGTAAAAGTCTTTAATTAAGCTGATGAATTCTGGCGTGTATACATATTGTTTGGCTTCGATAATTAGAGTATTTTCTCGATAGGATAATTGCTTTTGACTAAGTTCCATAAAAATTCTCTTTTGTAGAATTTTCTGGCAACGAAGGCACAACAAGGATTTTTAAACAGATTTATGGATGATGATATTTAAGACTGAAGTTAGAAATTAATATTTGAGCTAAAAGTTTTTGATTAAGGTAATAAATTATGAGAGGTATACATATTTTTTGGCTTCGATAATTAGAGTATTTTCTCGATTGGGTAATTTGTTTTTGCTCAGTTCCATCAAAATTCTCTTTTGTGTTTTTGAAAATTTCTGCTCAGGGAGACAAAACAGGAATTTTCCCAGAATGTACGGATGATTATTTGAAAGTTAATATTTGAGCTAAAAGTCTTTGATTAAGGGAATGAATTCTGAGAGGTATACATATTTTTTGGCTTCGATAATTAGAGTATTTTCTGGATCGGGTAATTTATACCATTTTCATAAAGTTATGGCATAAGCCTGAATTCTTAAGCCCCCCTTTTTTATCTTTCCGGGGGGTTTGGGGGGATTAAACTCTTCCATACCTTTAAGAAATTGGTGTGATTTTTACTTAGTTCCATCAAAATTAGCTTTGTATAAATTTCTGGCAACAAAGGCACAACAAGGATTTTTAAACAGATTTACGAATGATGATATTTAAGACTGAAGTTAGAAATTAATATTTGAGGTAAAAGTCTTTGATTAAGGTAATGAATTCTGGTAAATATACATATTTTTTGGCTTCGATAATTAGAGTATTTTCTGGATAGGATAATTTGTTTTTGCTCAGTTCCATAAAAATTCTCTTTTGTAGAATTTTCTGGCAACGAAGGCACAACAAGGATTTTTAAACAGATTTATGGATGATGATATTTAAGACTGAAGTTAGAAATTAATATTTGAGGTAAAAGTCTTTAATTAAGATGATGAACTCAGGCGTGTATACATATTGTTTGGCTTCGATAATTAGAGTATTTTCTCGAAGAGGTAATTTATTTTTACTTAGTTCCATCAAAATTCGCTTTGTGGGAATTTTTGGCATAGGCTTAACATACATTTTTCTGTAACAAAATAATCCCAAAGATTCAGCCTTTGCTTGAAAATATTCAGCCTGTTCAACTGGATAAATTACAGCTAATCTACCTGTTTCAGACAAAAGTTGAACTGCTGCTTGTAATAAATCTGCCTGTGAGAGAAAGTCAGTATGTCTGGCAACTGTTCTTGCCTTTTTTGCAGCCTTAGAAGCATTTTCAAAGAAAGGTGGGTTTGATACTATTAAATCATAACGTTTTTGGCAAATATCTGCATATTTTTGGATTGAATAATTATCGATTTTAATCCGATCTGACCATGGCGATCGCTGTACATTTTCTCCAGCTTGAATAGATGAGTCTGTGTCAATTTCCACAGCATCAATTTCAGCAAATG
The DNA here is from genome assembly GCA_049647275.1 of Microcoleaceae cyanobacterium. Lineage (GTDB taxonomy): Bacteria > Cyanobacteriota > Cyanobacteriia > Cyanobacteriales > Microcoleaceae > JASJEE01. The sequence continues at coordinate 9,357 of JBARXI010000098.1, read as the reverse complement.
AACGCTGTGCCAACATTAAAGCAATTAAACCAGTACCCGTACCAATATCCAAAATTTTTTCTGCCCCATAAATATCTACCCAAGCTCCTAATAAAGTACCATCAGTACCGACTTTCATTGCACATCGGTCTTGTAGGATAGTAAACTGTTTAAATCGAAATTCATTTCCGCCCATACTTGAATTTTTCTTCTTTATGTTTATAGATTTTTCTCAGCTAATAATAATTAGATAGGAATTTTTATATAGTTTTTCATTCTGGCAATTTCTTTTCTAGTCTTTGGATTCTTTCTTCTGCTTGTTTTAGTTTTTTTTCATTTTCTACAAATTCTTTCTCTTTTGCCCCTACTGCTTTTTGTAAATTGTTTAAGTTGGTTTTTAATTGATTAGATAAATCTGATATATACAAGAAAAACCAGATTAAACAAACTACACTCAAAAAACTAATAGCTAGTTCAATATTATCGATCATTTGAGCTATTTTCAGATTTTTTTTGTGACTAGCTATGAAAAACTGATACTCAGAACTGCTTAATTTTTTCCCTTCTGCCCATTCTAAAGCTCTTTTTAGTTTACGCCCCCATAGCAACTTTGATTTATCTCGAAAATCAGAAGCTAACCATGCAGAATAATTTTCATAATAAGGAGATGATGGGAGAATAGTATTAAACCAATTTTGATTAAAAACTAACTTATATATAGGATTACCAATAATTAATTTAGTATGATTTTTAACAACTAAACCAGATAACCTTAACCTAATTTGTTCGTTGGTTTTATCGGCATCAATTTCACCTTTTTGTAAAATTATATGGTAGATTTCTAAAAGTTTACCAATAATTTGCTCGTTGCTCAGGATGCGATCGCGAATAGTTTTTAAATGTTCTGGATCGTCCTGAGATTCCCAACTATTAATAATGTATGTATGAACTAAATTATTAATATGTGGCTTTCTACTTTCTGCTTTTTCTATAATTAGCTTACATAATTTCTGAGTCAGAAACGGTTGCCCGCCAGTCCATTCTAGTAATTCTTTTAAAACAAATTCTGGATTTTCTACTTTTTCTGCTAATCCTTCAACTAAAGATAACTTTGCCTCGGCAAAACTAAAACCTGTTAATTCAATTGCACGACCAATATTAAAAGGAGTTCGTTGTTTATCTTGAATTAAATCTGATGGAGTTGCTACTCCTAAAAGACAAAATGTGAGGCGTTTAAAATCGGGATTATTTTCTTGTCCTTGATTATAACAATACCGAATAAAAGCAAAAAAATCATCAGTCGGAAAATCTAAACTAAGAACCCCATCAATTTCATCAACAAAAATTACAATTCGTTCTGGAATTGACTTTAGCAAAAAGTCTTCAAATAATTCTCCTAATTTCTGAACAGGTGAAAGAAAGTCATTACTATTCCACCAACTCCGCCAATCAACTTTACTCGATATCTGAAAACTTTTCATTATTCGATAAGCAATACTGGTATACCATTTTTCCGGCAAAATCTGACTACCAATTCCGGTTAAATCAATTTCTGCACAAATAATACCCTCAGCTTGGAGTCTTTTTCTAGTTTGTACTTTCAAGCTAGACTTACCCATTTGTCGCGAGTTCAACACATAACAAAAATTTCCGGCTTTTAAGCTATCAAATAATTCTTGGTCTGCCTGTCGAGTAACATAGGTAGGGTCATTGGCTGCTAAACTCCCACCAATTTTATATTCATAATTAGGAGTCGATTCAGAGTTCATCATTTGACTTATTAATTATTAATTGTTGAACTATAACCGTTCTTGAAAATATAATTTATATAAATTGCAACGAGGGATAAAATTATTGTCTTGCTTTTTTACTAATCCCATACTATCTAACTTGAAACCTAATTTTTCATCTACTGCTACAGGTTTATTTGCTTTAACTATTTTTTTCATTGCTGTCACTAATTCAGGGTCTTGCTGAAGATTATGATTAATTTCTCTCAGGTGATTAGCATATAATCCCATATTAGTACGAGCAGCTAACAAAACTTTTTTTAGTGACATATCTGGATGATTTTTTATTTGATTAAATGATGTTTGTAATAGAAAAGGATGACCGCCGACTATATTCATTAATTGGTTAATTTGTTCTTGGGTAAAATCCATACTATTTTGGCTGGCTAATTTTTCTACTTGTTCATAATTAAACTCAGGCAGCTCTACTGGCATTCCCACATTAAAGGGAGAAAAATCAATATTTAATTTGGGATAATCAGCGGTTGAGTAAGAAATTACAAGTCGTAATTTTTGCCAAATATCTTGACCTTTAGCTGCTTCATGCCAAGAACGCAATAATCCCAAAAAATCTGAGGCTATTGTTTGATATGGAAAAATTCTATCAACATTATCTAGTGCTAAAACTAAAGGAAAATCTATTGATGGTAAAACATTGTCTTCAAAGTAAAAAGTACAATTATCGTTGCTGCCTAAATTTTCATCCCATTTTTGATAGGGTGGACAATTTAATTGTAAATCACGGTCAACAGTAGTACACAAAGAACGTAATAATTTATCTAAATTTTGAATAACATTTTCTTCTGGTTGTAGTAGATTCCAGATCGAAGTTTTATATCCTTGTTTTTTGGCATACTCGAAAATTTTATTCAGCAAGTAACTTTTTCCCATTTTTTGAGGAGCTTTAATCCGAATTAATGAACCTAGTTTTAACATTTCTTGAAAACATTTAGATTCATTAGGTTCTCTTTCTATATAAAATTCAGAATAACCTATATTATACTTTTTACACAGTTCTATTAGTTTACTCCTTCTATTGCAGCGTTGGTCTGCTAAAGCCTTATCACTTTCAATTTCAAAATGATTGTTAATATTTTCAATATGTTTTCTAACTGTTGTTTCAGCAATCTTAAGAAATTGAGCAATTTCTCGATCTGTTTTTTCATTTAATAACATTTGCAATACTTTCTTAAGTTGAGGCGAAAGACTGTCAAAGGCTTTTGAGAATTCTTGTTTATTCATAACTATCAGTTTATCAGAAAGAGTTGGCACAAAAAATACACAAAATTTCTAGGCTTTGTGTATTGGTAGTGTATCAGCACCTATGTAACTATAAAATTACCGCGATACACCAGTATTGTATTGGGAAAGTCAAAAATTGAGGAAATAATTATAATGATACACCCTAATAATTACAATCGAACAGTCTTCACTCAAGAACACAAATCTATGACTGCCAACATAACAACTCTATTATCTACCCCCAAATATCAAGAAACTGAAAATAAAACCAAACCCCAATTAGTAGAGCCCTCAATTGAGTGGGTATTAGAATTCGGCTACCGCATTGGAATAGCACAAAAATATTTAGACTATATCTCCAACCAACTAACAGTAAAAAAAGCTTTTTGGTTTGAATATCTCCACAAAATTGCTCATTATGCAGTAAAAGATAATTCTTATCTTGACTATTGGTGGGAACACCAACAAGCCGGTGGAATTCCTAATATGAATTGGTCTTGCATTAATAGTACAATTGTGTATCATCAATATCACTACTACAATTCCCTAGATTTCACCCCAGATGAACATGGAGTTAGGGCTTGGTCATTATCAGCACTTTGGTTTAATAATTGGCGGAATCCTATTAACTCTTTAGATTGGCAAAAATATCAGACAAAATATCAGAAAAATCCTACATATTTATGGACAAAATCATATATCTATAGTAAACACCATCCAGTTCATAGTAATGGTTTTGAACAATTAAAAGCAGTTGGTATTGACTTTACCCGCGATAATTTTCGTTACTTTCGGCCTCAAAAAAAATTTACAGTAGGATGGCAGCCAATATTTACTAATTCTTTCAATTGTAGCAGTTAGAAAAAAAGCGAGACCACCCACTTCCGACAAAAAAATTTTACCCTTATAATAGTCAAGATAGGGGATTAAAAAAGGAGATGGTATTTTTTACACGGATTAAAATAATGGCATTTTTCTAGAATTAGCTAAAAAAATTCATCTTCATTTCATAATTTTATTATATAAAAGGTAGATAATCTCTGAGAAGACAAAAAATCAAAAAATAAAATTTATTCGATTTCCCCGATGTGGGTTATTCATCCTGTATCTTCCAGTGTGAAAGTTAGAAAACAAAGCTGATTATGCGAGTTTTATTAGTCGAAGATGAATCAGACTTAGGAGCAGCAATTAAACGGGTTCTTCATCAAGAATCCTATGTGGTTGATTGGGCTATTAATGGCACAATTGCTTGGGAATATTTAGAAAGTCAATTGACTCTATATCGCCTGGCTATTGTTGACTGGTTATTACCTGGTTTATCAGGATTAGAATTAGTCAAACTTTTGCGACAGAAAAAAAGTGCTTTACCCGTGCTGATGTTAACAGCCAAAGATAGTATGGCAGATAAAGTAATAGGATTAGATGCCGGGGCTGATGATTATTTAGTTAAGCCTTTTGGGATGGCAGAATTATTAGCTAGACTTAGAGCTTTACAAAGGCGATCGCCTGAAATTCAACCCCAACAATTACAGGTAGGAAATCTAATTCTAGACTACGGTACTAATACTATTTGTTTAATCAATAAAAATCAAGAAAAACAGGTTATTTTTCTGACTCATAAAGAGTTTGTACTATTAGAATATTTCCTCCGACATCCTCAGCAAATTCTCAGTCGTGACCAAATTTTAGCTCGACTTTGGGAATTAGATGCAGAGCCAATAAGTAATGTTGTTGCTGCTCAAATTCGACTATTACGACGCAAGTTAAGTGATAGTGGCTGTGAAGATTTAATTGAAACAGTTTATGGTTTAGGTTATCGGCTTAATCCTGTGGATAAATAGGAATAAAAAAACTCTTTATTTGAATCTAAAATTAAATATTTTCCATCAAATTACTTACCACTAAATACGATAAGTTTTGCGATATTTATACAACACTTAAGTAATACCAGTTTCAGAAAATATTGCTACAGTGCTTTGGTCTATTGGTGGAAATATAGTATTGGCAAAAACTCCAAATTTGGTAGGGGTTTGGTGACAAAACCTACAATATTGAATTGTACTGATACTACCAGATTTGATGTAACTACCTTTTTTGAATTTGGTATAATATCAAATCAGGTATCATCGGTATAAAATCTTTTGAAGGTAGTAGTCAGGAGTCAGAAGAAAAAACAGTTATCAAGATTTTGCAATGGTGAATATGAACAATGATTTTATACCTAATTAAACGAATTTGATATAATATTTTGTGGAAATATCTATTATGAAACAAATTAACCGCCGAAGATTTTTAACCTTAAGTTCCAGTAGTGCTATTGCTGTTTTAATCGCTCAATGTAGCAGAGCAAATACTCAAGCAAACAAACAAAATTTTTCATCCTATCCTCAAATCAATCAGAGCAAAGATGGAATTTTAGAAATTAACTTAACAGCCAGTTACAGTCAAATAAAACTAGGAAATAAACAAACATATTTATTAAACTATAACGGACAAATTCCCGGACCGAGATTAGAAGCAAAACCAGGAGATACAATTCGGATTAACTTTACTAACAATTTGCCCCAACCCACAAATATCCATTATCACGGACTGCATATTCCCATCACCGGAAACGCCGATAACGTATTTCTCCACATTCCACCAGGCGATCGCCTGACATATCAATTCCAAATTCCTCAAAATCACCGTGCGGGGATATTCTGGTATCATCCACATCTCCATGGTCTGACTGCTGAACAACTATTTGGTGGGTTGGCAGGATTATTTATTGTTCGGGGAGAGTTGGATGAAATTCCGGAAGTGAAAGCTGCTGAGGAAAAATTTTTAGTCTTGCAAGATTTTGCCCTAGACCGACAAGGAAATTTGCTGCCATCCCAGGAACTTTCAATAATGACCGGAAGGGAGGGAGATTTAATTACCGTCAACGGTCAGTCTAACCCTAACTTTACTATTCCAACTCAAGGTTTATTACGGTTGCGAATTCTCAATGCTTCGACTTCCCGGTTTTATCGGTTGTCTCTAGAAGAACACCCATTTTATTTAATTGCTACTGATGGAGGTGCATTAACTGAACCTATAGAAATGTCAGAATTATTATTGACTCCTGGAGAAAGAGCAGATATCTTAATTCAAGCTAACCGAGAACCCGGAAAATATCGCTTATTGAATTTGCCTTATCAACGAGTCGGCATGGGAATGATGGGCGGAGGGATGATGGGCGGAGGTATGATGGGGAGGGGAATGATGGGGAGGAATGTTCCTGAAAATCAACCGCAAGTCTTAGCAACAGTTAGTTATGACACCAAAGTTACTGCTGTGCCACTCCCAAAAAAACTAATACCAGTAGAAGCATTGCCAGAAGCTCAAAAAGTCCGTAGTTTTCGGATGAATCATGGCATGATACCCGGTCAAGGCATGGCATTTTTGTTTAATGGTCAGTCTTATCAGCCAGAAAGAATTGATACTAAAGTTCAACTTAATACAGTTGAAGACTGGGAAATAATTAACACAGGCATGATGGATCATCCGTTTCATGTTCATAGCAATGCTTTTCAAGTTTTGAGTCGCAATGGAAAACCAGAACCCTATCTTGCGTGGAAAGATGTAGTGTTGGTGAGACCGGGGGAGACAGTGCTGATTAGGATGCCGTTGCGAGATTTTGCTGGCAAGACTGTTTATCATTGTCATATTCTCGACCATGAAGATTTGGGAATGATGGGCAACCTGGAAATTCAGGCTTGACTTTCCAGTAAAGTAGAAGGTTTATAATGAAAAAAATCACTTATAGATTATTTGAGGCAATGGTGATGAAAAATTTTTTCTCTAATTGGATACAGTCTTTAATTGCTGGTGTGGCAGTTGCCGGAGTTTTAGGCGGTGCATATTGGGTTTTCATAGGTTTACCAGGGAATTCCAACCCTAGCATAACAACTCAGACTGTTGCCAATTCTGCTTCACCCACAACAGACGTAGCATCACAAGCACTTAATATTACTGTCTACCGTACTCCCACTTGTGGATGTTGTAAGGGATGGGTCGAACATATCAAGCAAAATGGCTTCCAAGTAACTGATATTGTTAAGCCAGAGTCAGAAATTCAAACTATTCGCCAAAAATATAATTTGCCCTCTAATTTAGCTTCTTGTCATACAAGTGAAATTGCTGGCTATCTTGTAGAAGGTCATACTCCAGTGGCAGATGTAAAAAGTTTAATAGCAAAGAAACCAGATATTGCCGGAATTAGCGTTCCCGGAATGCCCATTGGTACCCCTGGCATGGAAATGGGCGATCGCCAAGAATCTTTTAATGTCTTTGCCTTTAAAAAAGATGGTCAGACTGAAGTTTTCAATTCTTATAAATTCTAGAATTTTTAACAGATAAGTTTAGAGCCAATAAATTAGATAAGTCTTTTTAGGGACGTTCTATGGAACGTCCCTAAATTTTTTTTTACCTCTACATTTATGCCTGAAGAGGGTTGTTCAATTTGTTGATAAATAAGCTTTTTAGACTGGAAAAAATCTAGTTATCAAAACCCGCTCTACTCCTCAAATTATCTTTTCAAACGTTGGCGAGTCTGAAACCACATAATAATTCCTGTAACTACCAACATTAACATTCCAAAGGCATTTAAAAATGGATAAATCATCTCTAAATTAATTCTCCCAAATTTGCCTCTATGCCATTCCAATAGCCAAATAAAATTCTCGGCCGTGCCAGTAATAACTGATATTTGAAATAGAGAACCTGTAATTAAACTAAGTAGTACAGGAAATAACATTATTGGGGCAAACCAATAGTGAAGTTGGCGTAGTCTAGCTCTATTAATTCTCATAGTTCAAGTTTGATTTATTATTGTGATTTTATTGCCAATAATATAGTAATTTTTGGGGATATTTGATTTGACTCAAATAAATAAGTAGATAGGTGAAAAAATTCACAAGTACGTCATTGCGAGCGGAACGGAGTGTAGAGAAGCAATCTCAAGGGTTTCAGCAACTTTATATTTCCTTATCTAGTTAGATTTATTCGTGCCTACCTACTTATTTAAAGATTTTTTAGGAGAAGATTTTGTACAGCTTAATTATCAAGCGCCAGAACGCAAGATTAATATTTTTGTCAGAGCCACTCCTACCACTACATGAAATTTTCAAAACTGTTAACTATTTTATTTGACTGAATATGTACCGTTTCATTGAAAATAATAAAAAAGGCGTAGTTAATAATAGTAAAAAAACAATTTCTCCAGACTCTGGCAGAAAAATATTAGTTTTAGGTAAATCAACTGAGTTCATAACTTTTTCCTCTGTAGTTGTTCCTCCTTGATTTTCTTGTGCTGGATTTTCTAAAGTAGGAGAAGATATTTGTTGTTTTGGTTCAGTTTCAGATTTTTCATTGACTGAATTATCTTCTACCTTTTTTGATTCCGCTTTTGAATCCTCAGTTCTATTTGGTACATGAAATTCTGGGGAATGAGCAAGTAAAGATTTAGTTTTCATTACCCTTTTTACTCCTGTTAAAATTACGGCATCAATTTTCTTGTAAAATTTTAGGATACCAATATTTAACTATACAGGGCATTTATGAAATGAGGATGAAATGTCCGTCTAAAATATTTAATGGCTCTCCTGTACTCGTGCTGACAATAAAATCCTCTTTTTCGTAGGGTTGGTTAGGTGCAGAATTGATTTTAAGGAGCAACCAATAAATTTTAATTCGTACCGTAACCCACCATTGATAATTTTGTCACTTCTGACATTTTTTCTACCTATTTCGTAGGGTGGGTTAGGTGCGAAATTGATTTTCAGAATCAACCAATAAAATTTAATTAGCACCGTAACCCACCATTGATAAATTTTTCACTTCTAAAATTTTTTATCTAAATATATTTCGTAGGGTGGGTTAGGTGCGAAAATGGTGCGTTACCACGGATTGTTAAATACCTTTGAAAGCTTAGATTTTAGCCGTCTAACACACCCTACAATAATGAACTAAAATGGTGCGTTACCACGGATTATTAAATACCTTTGAAAGCTTAGATTTTAGCCGTCTAACACACCCTACAAATTTTGCTTAATGAACTAAAATGGTGTCCGGCGACGGATTATTAAATACCTTTGAAAGCTTAGATTTTAGCCGTTTAACACACCCTACAATAATGAACTAAAATGGTGCGTTACGACGGATTTTTAAATCCCTTTGAAAGCTTAGATTTTAGCCGTCTAACGCACCCTACAATAATGATACGACGGATTGTTCAATACCTTTGAAAGCTTAGATTTTAGCCGTCTAACACACCCTACCATAATGAACTATTTCGTAGGGTGGGTTAGGTGCAAAATGAATT
>JBARXI010000097.1:0-10784 GCA_049647275.1 Microcoleaceae cyanobacterium | reverse complement strand
ACTATGCACCACCACCCCCTCCTGTACTCCTGATTTTATGTACTACAATTTGAATTATATAATGTAGTAAATAAAATATATAAGGCGTTGGTTGCTGAATCTAAAATCTAAAACCTCAAAATTTATGATATTCCCAGACTTCTCCCAATTTTCGGAACTGGCAAAACAAGGCAACTTTGTCCCTGTCTACCAAGAATGGGTAGCCGACCTGGATACTCCTGTTTCGGCTTGGTATCGGGTATGTGTAGGTCAACCTTACAGTTTTTTACTAGAATCAGTTGAAGGTGGGGAGAAAATAGGACGTTATAGTTTTCTAGGTTGTGACCCATTGTGGACATTGGAAGCGAGAGGCGAACGTACTACCCAAACTTACCGGGATGGCACGGTTAAGGTTTTTGAGGGCGACCCTTTTGATGCTCTAGATAATTGTCTCGAACCCTACCAACCGGTAAAACTACCTCAACTACCTCCTGGTATTGGGGGGTTGTTTGGTTTCTGGGGTTATGAGTTGATTCGGTGGATCGAACCTCGTGTACCTGTTTACCCATCTACTGAAAATGATTTGCCTGATGGTTTGTGGATGCAGGTGGACAATTTGTTGATTTTTGACCAGGTGAAGCGGAAGATTTGGGCGATCGCTTATGCAGACCTCCGTTCCCCAGAGGTAAATTTGGAGGTTGCTTATCAACAAGCTGGCGATCGCGTTTCTCAGTTGGTAAATAAACTTCAATCTCCTTTATCGCCACAGACTACTTTGTTGGAATGGCAACCACCAGGAGAAAAAGAGAAGGAAGTTGCGGAGGTATACAGCAGCAATACGTCCCAGGAAGAATTTTGTGCCAATGTTGAAAAAGCTAAGGATTATATCAAAGCAGGGGATATTTTTCAAGTAGTTATTTCCCAACAACTTTCCGCGGAATATACGGGGGAGCCATTTGCTCTTTATCGTTCTCTGCGATTAATTAATCCTTCTCCCTACATGGCTTATTTTAATTTTGGTGACTGGCAAATCATTGGTTCGAGTCCGGAAGTTATGGTGAAAGCAGAAAATACGCCTGATGGTAAACGTCTTGCTACTGTTAGACCTATTGCTGGTACCCGTCCCCGTGGCAAAACTTATGCAGAAGATAATGATTTGGCTGAGGAGTTGTTGGAAGACCCGAAAGAAAGGGCGGAGCATATTATGTTGGTCGATTTAGGTCGGAATGATTTGGGGCGGGTTTGTCGAGTGGGAACGGTAAAAGTTGATGAGTTAATGATAGTTGAACGCTATTCTCATGTGATGCACATTGTTAGTAATGTGGTGGGAGAATTGGCAGATGAGAAAACTGTTTGGGATTTATTGAAGGCTTGTTTTCCTGCGGGAACTGTTAGTGGTGCGCCGAAAATTCGGGCGATGGAAATTATTAATGAGTTGGAAGTTTGTCGGCGGGGGGCTTATTCTGGGGTTTATGGATATTATGATTTTGAGAAACAATTGAATAGTGCTATTACTATTAGAACTATGGTTGTTCGCCCTAAAGGTGATGATAAACATACTGTTACTGTGCAAGCGGGGGCTGGTTTGGTTGCTGATTCTGTGCCGGAAACAGAGTATGAGGAAACTATTAATAAAGCCAGAGGTTTGTTAGAGGCAATTAGGTGTTTGAAAAGTAATTAAAAGAGGGAGTGGGGAGTAAAGAGTTGAATAATAACAACAAATAAAATGCAAAGAGACAAAAGCAGATGAATAATATTTTTAATTTCTGTAAATTACTCTGGAATTTGTTACGGAAAATTATACTTGAGAGGTTAGTCATTAACTTTTTCTTGAAAAATAAAGCAGGAAGATGGGTCTTACTTTCTTTTCTCTTGCCTACGCTAATACTTTATGTTCTCGGTTATGTATCCGAACCACAAGAAAATCAAATCCAGGAAGCTCTTGATGGATTAACAATACTTTGTATGGCTCAAGAAAATCATTACTCAGAGAACGGGAGAATGTACAACGAACCTAATGTTTCCAAAGGCGAGGGTAAATACTATTATTTTGGCTTAATTAAATACAATCAAAATGATAGAATTGCTCCTATTTATGCAGAACCAAAAGAACCGACTCTATCTACTTTTGTAGGACTCGCAGTCATGTCAAGTCAAGATAAATTTTCTTGTTTAATTTGCCAAGCTAGCGTCGATCACAACGTAGATTCCTCAAAAAACTTTCCAATTGTTAATGGTAATTCAGTTGACTGTCCTGAAGGATATTATCAATATAAATGAGTCGATTTTTAATTATTAATAATTACTGAAAAGTCACCTAAAATAACACATTTGAACTATGACAACAAATAAAATGCAAACCGAATTTAACTTTTTTTAGCATTGGTATCCCCTTTCACCTATTGAAGACCTTAACCCAGAGATTCCTGTTCCGGTGACTTTGTTGGGAATACGTTTAGTCATTTGGAAGCCTAGATATTCTGAAAATTACCAGGTATTTTTGGATGTTTGCCCTCACCGTTTAGCAGCTTTAAGCGAGGGTCGTGTTGATGAGAAAACGGGTAATTTAATGTGTAGTTATCATGGTTGGCAATTTGATGCTCAAGGTATCTTTACTCATATTCCCCAAGCTGAAAATCAGGAAATTATAGCTAAAAATAAACAAAATTTCTGTGTTACTTCTTTACCAGTGCGTCAGGAAAATGATTTACTTTGGGTTTGGCCTGATGTTAAAACAGCAGAGTTAGCTGCTACTAAACCCCTACTATTATCGCCACAAATAGATGCTGAAAAGGGTTTTGTGTGGTCTTCTTATGCCCGGGATTTGGAATATGTTTGGCAAACTCTGGTAGAAAATGTAGCAGACCCTAGTCATGTTCCTTTTGCTCATCACGGAGTGCAAGGTAATAGAGAAAGAGCTAGACCAATACTGATGGAAATTGTAGAATCAACAATTGATTTAATTGAAGTTTTTACCCCCGGAGGTTTACCAACAAAAATCACTTTTGAACCACCTTGTCGGCTAGAATATGCAATTAGTATTGGTGGTGCTGAAAAAAAATTAGGACTTGTTACTTATTGTTTACCAGTATCTCCTGGTAAATCTAGAATTGTCGCTCAGTTTCCCAGGAATTTTGCTAAAACAATTCATCGGTTTATACCCCGTTGCTGGGAACAGATTAAAACTCGAAACTTGGTTTTGGATGGAGATATGGTTTTACTAAATAAACAAGAGCATTTACTGCAAAAAAAACAATTAAGTGAAAGTTAAAAAACAGCTTACAAGTTACCTACAAGTGCAGACCGTTTAGTAATTGAATTTAGGAATTGGTTTGATAAATACTGCGATGCTCAATTGCCTTGGAGTGAAGTAGGAATTAGCGTACCAAATAACTCACCAATAAATAATAATCGTGCTTTAATATTAGACATCTGGTGAAAAATAAATAAATTGCGATCAAATCATAAAAAATGTAATTTTTAGTTGCTAATTATGACCAGTATGCTTGAGTACATTCACAATCATCCACAAGAATCAGAACGTTTACTCTAGCATCAAGTATGAACAGCTAGAAAAGTTACTAAAACCAGCAAAAAAAATTCCACAATAATAAGCAAGAAATAGCCACAGCTAAAAAAGTTAGAATAATTACTTCTGGTGGTGGTAGGCCACCTAAATTATCTACCTCAGCAACATTTTATTTTAACCTTAACTTATTTAAGACATTTGACAACGTTTCAACTAAAATGAAATTCAATTTGGAGGAGCGTGAAACTACAGCTAATGATACCTTTAATTATTGGTGGCCAATTATTGGGGATTTATTACCAGCAAGTCTCTTAGAACAGGTAAAAAAAAACAAAGTGACTATGAAAGCGTAGCTCCTCTGTAAGAGGCAATTGTCAAAGAAATATTAACAGAATTTGAATTAATTGTAGATAGCTACGAAAGCGTAGCTCCTCTGTAAGAGGCACAGGCCATAGAAAGACCAGGAGAATATGAAAAACAAAAGGAATATTACGACCGAAAGAAAAAAACTCATACAAAAAAAGGGCAAGTAATTGTATTGCCAAAAGGTAAGGATATTGTGGATATTTCAGCAGGAGAGCCAGGAAAAAAAAGTGATATACAATATTTTCGTGAAACTGAGAAAAAGTTTGACAGTCAACAAAAATTTAGTGGAGATCAAGCCTATACTGGAGAACCGAGGATTAAAACACCTAAAAAAAGTCGAAAAAACGAGAATTAACAGACTCAGAAAAATCTCAAAATAGAGAATTTGCTTCAAAAAGAATTTTGGTTGAACATATAATTAGATTAGTCAAAATATTTAGGGTAGCTCAAGAAAGATTTAGATTAAATCCCTACAAATATGAGCAAATAATTATGACTATTTGTGGGTTAGTAAGATTACGAATAGGTACATTTATTTTGTAGTAATAAATAAACCTTGAGAAAGATAAAAATTATTGAATTTATATTGCTATTTCCCTTGCTTATTTTTAATAGTAAGTATCTATAATACTGATTTGACGGTAAAAATTAACTATCTTAAGTATTTGCGTGGGCGTTGCCTAGCGTTAGCTACATCGCTCTCCAAAAGATAGTTATAGTAAGTATTTGGCTATTTTCAGAGATGTCTATTGGATCGTTATAAACAACATACTCAGCATTGTAGTAGTTGTCGGCAGGCGTTGAAAAATCTACAGAGATTACAAATTTTGCTTTTAACTTATTTTGCAATTACTATATCTGGAGTTGCTATTATTCCCGATCATTTGCGCATCAAAGTCGGTTTACCTTTAGCGATCGCAGCACTTTTAGGAATGGGAATTTATTCTTGGTTGAAACTGTGGCTTATGCCAAAATTTTACTTTGTTGATTAGTAAGGATTCAGGTTAGACAGAAAACCCTACAAAAATTGAAGGATAAGCTTTTCCAGCAATTGCCTCCAAAATTAAATTCTCAATATAAATTGCCACAAGCCTTGATTTTCGTCATTATTAAGAATGAAACTGTTAACTTAACTGAGTCAGCAGTTTTTATAAGTCTCTCTATCACTGGCTTTGAGATTCCTGAATCCTTACGTTGATTATATCCATGCTACGAAGTAGGAGTCAGGATAGTTGCAAATTATTTAATTTAATAGTTTTGTACTGATTGTACTCTAACCATCTTTTCAAAATTTAATTTGGTCTAATACTAAATCCGTTGATGAAAAGGTACTTTTTCTAAATCTTATCTAACCCTTCTGCCTTACCATCAGAATAAAGATACTATCTCAACCGGATTTAGTATAATTAACTAAATAAAATTTCCCTGAATTTCCATAATTTTCCATAAATATAGAGCTACTGGGAAAGACTATATTTAAATTAAACTAATATCATAAACTTTATTAACCAAAAAGCAAGCAGCTAAAATTTTAGTTTATTGAATATAAAGTAGAGGATAATTTATTCTAATTTATCTAAAAATTATTGATAAAATTTATGAAATGCTGTAGGAGTGACCTTAATCCTAGTGCCAAAAAATACTCACTAACTCTTTACCGCTTTCTCAGGTGAATCTCAGATTTTTCATAGACTATCTTAATATCGATAGTGAATACTTTATAAGTGTAAGGTTGAACTTAATTAATTGGAGAAAATAATATTATGAAAAACATCAATACAAAATTAGTTGTAGCTAGTGCAATAACTGGTGTCTTAGCTGTTGGTATTGCTACTTTTGGTAATAATCAGGAAGCTCTTGCTGGCAAAGAAGGTATGGAAAAATGTGCTGGTATTGTTAAAGCTGGGATGAATGATTGTGGTGCTAATGGCCATGACTGTGCAGGTAAGGCTACAGCAGATGCAGATCCTAATGAGTGGATCTATGTTGCTGAGGGTACTTGTGAGAAAATTGTTGGTGCAAGAGTTTATACTCCAGAATCTTAATATATATCAGCTAAAAATTTAAGTGATTATTACAAAATTTGTGGCATTTTTGAATAGAGTTATGATTTGAGAATCATAGAGTATAGCAGAGGAAAATTTTATAGAAATAGATCCCTTTTCCTCTATTTATCTCTTTTGAATCAAATCAGCTAAAAATTCAAGAATGCCATATTTTTTTATCTTTTCCCTGATGGGTATAATACCAATTACCAAAAGTAATACTATACTTAGGTGAAACTTCAATTATTAAGTAATTAACATGACTAAATAACCTATTTAATAATTATTAGCTAGTTAGTTAGTGTTAATTATTCATATTTTTACCACTCCCCCACTCCCCTACTCCTCTACTCCCCGGCTCAACAAAATGTAGAAAGGTTTTTGAGAAATGGTATAATACCCAACCGTGACTCGCAGTATCTACAATTGATTGGGGTTTGTAGATGTGGAGCGGCGACTTTTCAGTATCTCCATCCACTTTTTTCCTTATCTCCTAGATAACTAAACCCTTCTTCTTTATTCAATTATCAAAACAGCTTATGACAACCAAAATACAATCTCAAAAACTAGAATTTGATGTTAATCCAAAGTGGCAAAGTAAGGGAGATTCATCCTACATTCAGTCATCGTCAATTCAAGGAACAGGGATAGGCTTACGTTCGCTCCACTATCAATATATTCTTACTCAAAAACCAAAAGTAAATTGGTTTGAAGTTATATCAGATAACTATTTATGTGCAGGTGGTTTGCCACTATTTTATTTAGAAAAAATTCGTCAAGATTATCCTGTTACTCTCCATGGAGTAGGAATGTCTCTGGGGTCAACAGACCCATTGAATTTAGATTATTTAACTCGCTTAAAAAATTTAGCAGCAAAAGTTGAACCTGATTTAATTTCGGAACATTTATCCTGGATATCTGTTAATGGTCATTATCTTAATGACTTGATTCCGCTTGTTTATACAGAAAAGGTGATGGATTTTGTGGCATCTCGGATTCTGCAAGTACAAGAATTTTTAGGTAAGCAAATTTTGATTGAAAATCCCTCTCCATATTTAACTTTTACAGATTCAACTATGTCGGAATGGGAGTTTATTCAGGGATTAGTTAAAAAAGCCGACTGTTACTTACTTCTGGATATAAATAATCTTTATGTTAATGCCGTAAATAATGGATTTGACCCTCTAAATTATTTGGATGGTATTCCATCAACAAGGGTTAAACAAATTCATTTAGCAGGTTATGAAGAAAAGGAAAATTATCTATTAGATACCCACGGTTACCCAGTGCATCCTCCAGTTTGGGAGTTATATGAAGAAGCATTAATCTGGTTTGGCACTGTACCTACTTTAATCGAATGGGATACTGATATTCCTCCTTTTGAAGTGTTAATGGCAGAAGCAAAGAAAGCTGAAAAATTATTACAAAAGGTGAGGTAATGGAAAATATTACTTTGCAAAATTTATTTCTGCGAGCTGTCTGGGAAAAAGACAGTATTAGTATAGAAGAATTAAGCAAATATATCAAAGCACCAAATAATTTAACACCTGCGGAAAGTTTGGCAATTTACCGAAATAATGTTGTTGGAAATTTAAGTAGCACATTAAAATCAATTTATCCTGTTTGCTGTCAACTAGTAGGAGAAAAGTTTTTTAATGCCACTGCATTAAAATTCATTAATCAGTTTCCTGCTTTATCACCAAATTTAGGAGATTATGGAGAACAGTTTCCAGATTTTATTGCTAATTTTACACCTGTAAAACATTTACCATATCTGTCAGATGTAGCAAGTATAGAATGGCATTGGCATCGAGTTTTTTGTGGTGAAGATACAAAGGGTTTGGATTTCCAAGCTTTGGGTGAAATTCCTCAAGAAAAATGGGAAGAGTTAATTTTTTATTTACCGAAAAATAGTGTACTTTTAGAGTCTGTTTATCCTATTCATAGGATTTGGCAAGTTAATCAACCCGATTATCAAGGTGATGAGATAGTAAGTTTAGAGGAAGGTGGAATAAAAATATTTTTGTGGCGACAAGGTTATGATATGCGCATTGATTTACCAAACGATATAGAATGGGAATTACTAACAGCTTTTCAAGGGAATTATCCATTGAAAATTATCTGTGAAAAACTCGCTGCTGCTGCACCTAAAGTTGATGTAGGTTTTTTGTTGCCATTGTTTGTACAACGGGGTTGGATTGCTGATTTTTATCTCGATAATATTAACTAAATAACTAGTAAGCTGCCAGTGCATTTAAACCATATATCCAATTTTTGGAGGAGGCAACAGGCAACAGCTCATCTGGCAACAAGGAATATATAATTCTTTATAATTTTTAGCTTAAACTAATCTGATAAATAATCTGAGAAACTAGCTTTATTGTTTTGGTGAAAAATAATATTTAAAGGCTATAGGAATCAGGAATGATGTATGATAATTTGATTGATTCGGTTTTTCCCATTGCCTCTTCCTAGCTAAGGTGTTCCCTAAAAGCTGAGAATATCTCACAAATTAAATAAGATGTCTATATAATTATATAAACTAAGTTTCTTGATAAACTAATGACAGAGTTGGATAAATTTAGTGGTCTGTCAAACCGATTATCACAGATGATAAACTCTCAAAAATTTTGATTGATAAGCTTTTCAATTTTGAAATACCCGTCATTTTTATCTTGACAGACCACTAGGCATTTAATACCAATCTTGACTTATGCTAAATATCCTAAAATATTGGGTATGGAGTGTGGTGAACAAATAGTAAGTAGTCATGCAAAATTAATTACACATACTCTCAAGCTAAAAGACCTATATTGTAAAAATCACAGCTAATAACATTAGGTAATTAATTTTGCCTAGGTACTTAAAAAAGAACGTATAACTTAACTTTTGATATTTCAAATACCAAGAAACCCTAGTAGGGATAATTTATATTTGCGCAGCATTCCGCAGGAAATTATCCCTACTTTCTTTATTAAGTAGTGATGCAAAATTAGTAACCTTGTCAACAGAAAAAATAACAAAGGCTGTAATAGCTTAGACTAAAAGAATACAGCGATTTATTATTACATTGAGAACTGTGTAATTAATTTTGCCTAAGCACTTAGCAGGATAGTTTCTCTATGGTAAAATCCGAGGATGATAGGGAAGTAGAGCAATGGGAAGATCGACATAAATTTCCGGATTTTTCAACTAAGTAGGTGGGCAGAAATAGGGCTTGCTGATTAACTCAAAAAGCATTTACAAATAAAGGCTAAAGTCTTTATTAATTAGAAAAAAGTGCAAGCTTATAGGAACCAAAAGCTGAAAATGTGAGCATTTTGAGCCTTCCCTAGGGGAAAAAATCAAACATACTATTATTCTTCCTAACTCCTCTTTCATCCTCTTAAATTCTGATTCCTATACGTCGCCCCCTAAATAAACGTTTCCTACGGAATGCTGCGCAAAAAAAATGAAAAATCTGACAATGAAGCCTGAAGAAAGTTTTCAAGGAATTTTTACTGTTTTGAATCTCTGTCGTTATTTTATGGATAATTAAACTTACTTACTTAATGGGAGTATTGAACATTTTTATAATTATTCTGGTTAAATTAGCTGAAAATTCTTAAAAATTCCTGTTCGCGAGTAGAATTAGTGTGGGATAGATTTTGTTTAAATCTAGAAGATTTGTCTAAAAATCTCATTTTTTTCCCTTTCTCTATCTATAATTTTGCGAGAATAAAACAGTCCTAGCTTCTAGGGGATGGGTTTAAATCGCAAATTTTATGACTCAAAAATATCTGTTAATCACAACAAAATACTATGGATTTTTACATTGTAGACGTATTTGCTGAAACTAAATATGCTGGTAATCAACTGGCTGTATTTTCTGGTGCTGAAGTGGCTCATCTTTCTGATGATGAAATGTTGCAAATTGCTAGAGAAATAAATTATTCAGAAACTACTTTTATTCTCTCTCCCGAACAACGAAATGGCGGTTATGATGTGCGAATATTTACTCCTGCCAAAGAGTTACCTTTTGCGGGGCACCCAACATTAGGTACTGCCTACATTATTCAGCGAGAAATGATTAAAAGTCCGGTTGAACAAGTAATTTTAAATCTTGGTGTGGGGCAAATTCCTGTTAGTTGGGAAGGCGAAGTTTTATGGATGCGTCAGAATGTGCCGACTTTCGCTCAAAAACATCAAGCAGAAACTTTGGCAGAGGTATTAAATATAGAAGTAGGTGATCTTGACACGAGGTTTCCTATTCAGGAAGTTTCAACAGGGATACCTTTTGTAATTGTGCCTTTGAAAACTCTGGCAGCATTAAAAAAAGCAAAGGTAAATTTGGATAAATATTATCAGTTTATTCAGATTATTCAGACAGCCAAAGCAACAGAAATTTTGCTATTTTGCCCAGAAACATACAATAGTATTGATGATTTAAGTGTGAGAATGTTTGCGCCATATTTAGGAATTACGGAAGACCCGGCGACGGGTAGTGCTAATGGTTGTTTGGCTGGATATTTTGCTGAGTATAATTATTTTGGTGAGGCAAAAGTTGATGTGCGGGTAGGGCAGGGATATGAAATTAATCGACCTTCTTTATTATTATTGCAGGCTGAGAAAAAAGCAGGAGAAATAGAAGTATTTGTGGGTGGAAAGGTTGTCATGGTTGCTCGGGGAGAATTTGTTTAGCAGTGCTAATAGTTGTTTTGCTGAGTATAATTATTTTGGTGAGGTTAAATTTGATGTACGGGTCGGGCAGGGATCTGAAATTAATCGACCTTCTTTCTTCTTTATTATTATTGCAGGCTGAGAAAAAAGCAGGAGAAATAGAAATATTTGTGGGTGGAAAGGTTGTGATGATTGCTCGGGGAAAA